>NZ_RCOA01000036.1:40727-186635 GCF_004307585.1 Pseudomonas sp. Sample_20
GCAAAATCCAGTGTGGGAGCGAGCTTGCTCGCGAAGAGGGCGGCACATTCAACATCTTCATTGCCTGACCCAATGCATTCGCGAGCAAGCTCGCTCCCACAGGTTTTCACGGCGAATGCAAAAAACCGGCAACACACAAAACCCGATGTAGGAGTGAGCCTGCTCGCGATGGCGTCGTATCAGTCAGTGAATTATTCAACTGACATGCCGCAATCGCGAGCAGGCTCATTCCTACACTGTTATGGACCGAACCATCGATCTTCATTCAGTCCCCAATCCTTGTGGGAGCTGTAGTGGCTGTGGAAATGGTGATCAGCACATGGAACTGGGTCAGGCCTTCCGAAACTTGGTCAGGGCAGTTGGGCAAACCACTGCGCATACGGTGTATTGCTCACTTTGAATCGGTTGTAATCCGGGCTGCCGTCATCCCACCACACCGGCCCGCGTTCACCCAGCGCGACTTTGGCCTCGTTGACGCGAGCTCTCGCCGACTTCAATGCCTGTGCATCCTCCGCACGCTTCGCCTCTTTGACCGCACGCCGCGCTGACATGAGTTCGGCTACAAACGCCTCACGCTCGGCGGCTGGCAGTGATGGATTGCTGCAACGCCACAGCTGTTGCTTGACCACAAAATAGCGGCCATCGGGGGTGGTGGGGTACATGGGCGATATCCTGCGTGATCCAGTCTCAGACCGGGTAGGACAACTCGCCGATGAGTTTATCCAGCGTAATCGGATAATCGCGCACCCGCACGCCGCAAGAGTTATAGATCGCATTGGCGATCGCCGCCGCCGCGCCGCTGATACCCAGCTCACCGACGCCTTTGGCCTTCAGCGGGGTGGCATACGGGTCGACTTCATCGAGAAAGATCACTTCCTGATGGGGAATGTCGGCGTGCACCGGCACCTCGTATCCGGCCAGATCGTGATTGACGAAAAAGCCGATTCGATGATCCACCGCCAGCTCTTCCATCAATGCCGCGCCGGCGCCCATGGTCATGCCGCCAATGATCTGGCTGCGCGCAGTTTTCGGGTTGAGGATGCGCCCGGCGGCGCACACGGCCAGTTGCCGACGCAGGCGAATTTCGCCGGTCGCCGCATTGACCGCGACCTCGGCGAAATGCGCGCCGAAGGTCTGCTGGGCGAAGCGCTGGGCAAGGTCACCGTATTCCATGCGGTCCTCGCCCGTCAGCTCGCCATTGGCTGCGGCCTGAGCCAAGCCAACCTGCTGCGAGCCTGCGCGAATTTGCCCGTCGACAAACTCGGCTTGCTGCGGGTCAAACCCGACGGCGCGAGCGGCGGCCTCACGCAGTTTCACGCACGCGGCATACACGCCGGCAGTGGAGGAGGCGGCGCCCCACTGGCCGCCGGAGCCCGACGACTCCGGAAACCGCGAATCGCCCAAATGCACCACGACACGGTCCAGCGGCACGCCCATCATTTCGGCAGCGGTCTGGGCGATGATGGTGTAACTGCCGGTGCCGATGTCGGTCATGTCGGTTTCCACGGTGATGACGCCTTGACGATCGAGACGCACCCGCGCCGCCGAAGCGGTGGTCGGTGCGCCGCGAATCGCCGAGGCCAGCCCGATGCCGATCAGCCAGCCATCCTCACGGCGCTTGCCCGGCGTCGCGTTGCGCTGACGCCAGCCAAAGCGTTCGGCCCCAGTGTTCAGGCATTCCACCAACTGCCGTTTGGAGAACGGCCGCGCCGGTTGCTCCGGATCGACCTGCGAGTCGTTGAGGATGCGCAGTTGCAGCGGATCCATCTGCAGCTTTTCGGCCAGTTCATCCATGGCGATTTCCAGCGCCATCATCCCCGGTGCCTCGCCCGGCGCGCGCATCGCCGAACCCTCGGCGAGATCGAGCACGGCGAGATTCAAACGGGTCATCCGATTGGCCCCGGCGTAAAGCAAGCGGGTTGACGCGGTAGCCGCTTCGGCGCGTCCGCCGCGCAGATTGCCAGACCAGCTCTCGTGGCCGATCGCCGTGATCACGCCGTCACGGTTGGCACCGATGCGCAGGCGCTGAAGCGTCGCCGGACGATGGGTCAGGTTGTTGAACATCAGCGGCCGCGGCAGCGCGACTTTCACCGGTCGCCCGGCATGTCGAGCGGCCAGGGATGCCAACACTGCGTCGCAAAGAATCGTGCCCTTACCGCCGAAGCCACCGCCGATATACGGCGAGATCAGGCGCACATCTTCCCTGGCGATGCCGAGGGTTTTCGCCAGATCGCGCACGCCCCAGTTGATCTGTTGGATCGATGTCCACAAGGTCAATTGCTTGCCACTCCAGCGGGCAATGGTTGCGTGCGGTTCCATCATCGCGTGGGCCTGGTCAGGCGTGCTGTAGTGCTGATCGATTTGCACTGGCGCAGCGTTGAAGGCGCCTTCGAAGTCACCGACGCTGGTCTGCGGCGGCGGGCCGAAACCGGCCGGTGGCGGTGGGGTTGCGGAGTCTTTCGCAGCCGCCAGATCGAATGAACCTGGCTCGGCCACGTAGCGGATGTCGAGCAAGCCGGCGGCCGCGCGCGCCTGTTCAAAAGTGTCTGCGACGACAATCGCCACGGCCTGGTGATAGTGATCGACCTGCGGCCCGGCCAAGGCCCTGGCTACGTAAAACTCGCCTTTGGCCAATGGCCCGGCGTTTTCGTAAGTGACGATGGCAATCACCCCGGACGCTTCCCGCGCTTGCGTCGAATTGATCGAGGCAATGCGCCCCTTGCCGATCCCGGCGCCGACGATATAGCCATAGGCGGCGTCCGGCACCGCTGCGTTTTGCTCGTAGGCGTAGGGGGCGGTGCCGGTGGTTTTCAGCTTGCCGTCGATGCGGTCGGCAGGTTGGCCGATGACGTTCAGCTGATCGATCGGATTGGAGCCGGCCGGGGTGTCGAATTTCATCTGCAAATTCCTTTCAGACAGGCTGGCGGCGCCCACGTAGCGCGGCGCAGCCATCGATTGACGTCGGATCTCTACGAGCCTAGGCCATCGACGCCCTGCTGATAATGCGCGGTTTCAGGATGGAGTGATGAATCCCGCTCACCAATCCTGATCAACATGACAAATAAGAATACGTTTCAATTACTAATGCGACCGTATACCATGCGCGACGTTTCCAATGGCGGTTTTGCCCTTCGTTCTGGCCTATTCGTAAAGGTTTTCACCTCATGCGTCGAACTCTGCTTTCCATTTGTGTGCTGCAGGCGTTGTCTTCTTCCTCGTGGGCTGAGTCAGCCGAACCGACTTCTTCAACGCTTGAGCTGGAAGCCACCGACGTGGTCGGCACAGCGGATTACGAACGGGCAGACGGCCCGGTGCAGGGCTATCGCGCGACGCGTTCGGCCAGCGCCACGCGCACCGACACTTCGATTCATGAAACCCCGCAGTCAATCAGCGTGGTGACCAAGGACGCCGTCGAAGATCTCGGCGCGACGCGTTTGCAGGATGCGCTGGATTACGCCGGTGGCGTCGGTCGGGCGAACAATTTCGGTGGGCAGGGCCTGACCACCTTCACGGTGCGCGGTTTCACCACCGGTGAGTTCTACCGCAACGGTTTCCCGATCAACCGTGGCTACCCGAACATGCCTGACGCCAACACCATCGAACGTCTGGAAGTGCTGCGCGGCCCGGCGACCATGCTCTATGGCCGTGGCGATCCCGGCGGTACCTTCAACGTGGTGTCGAAACAGCCGTTGCCCGAGCGCACCGTCACCTTGGGCAGCCAGTTGAATGACCAAGGCATGAAGCGCGGCACCCTCGACGCATCCGGCCCACTCGATGAAGAAGGGCGTCTGGCCTATCGCTTGAATGTGGTGGGCGAGGGCGGTGACACCTTCCGCGATCATGTCGAGAACGAGCGCTACGGCATCACGCCGGTGCTGACCTGGCAGGCTACCGACGCGACCAAGCTGATTTTCGAAGGCGACTTCATGCGCAACAACGCGCCGCTCGATCGTGGCGTGACGCGCTACCCGGCGCAGATCGGCACTGCCTCGCGCGATACCTTCTTTGGCGAGAAGGACGTCGGCAAGCTGCACAACGACAACAACATGGCGCAGTTGCGTTTCGAGCACATGCTCAACGACGACTGGACCCTCGGCGGTGGATTCCAGTGGCTTGACGGCTCGCTCAAGGGCAATGCGATCGAGGCCAACGGCATTGCCGCTGACGGCCGCACGCTGGGGCGTAACTTCAACTACCGCAAGCTGGAATGGACCGACAAGGACACCCAGCTCAATCTCACCGGGCATTTCGACACTGGCGGTCTGCAGCACACCTTGCTCACCGGCATCGAGTACGAAGATTACGACTACAAGTCGATCATCCAGCGCTCCAGCGGCGCGGTCAGTGCCTACCCGATCAACATCTTCAATCCGGTTTACGGCCAGCCACGCCCGGCGCTGACCCGCACACCGACTCACGACAAGGAAAACCTCAAGACCTACGCCGCGTTCGTGCAGGATCAGGTCGCCCTGACCGACAAGCTCAAAGTCCTGGCCGGCGCGCGTTTCGAGCGCTTCGAGCACGATTACGAGACCTACGTGCCGGGTGGCAAGAGCTGGCAGGCCAGCGACAATGCCGTCACCCCGCGTATCGGCATCACCTACGATTTGACCGATACCCTGGCGGTGTACGCCAACACCGCGCGCTCGTTCAAGCCCAACACCGGCGCCAGTCGCGAAGGCGGCGGTTTCGCCCCGGAGAAAGGCAAGTCCTACGAGATGGGCGTGAAGTGGGAAGCGCTGGATCAGCAGTTGAGCGTCGACGCGGCGATCTACCAGATCGAAAAACGCAACGTGCTGACCACCGACCCGGTGGATTCGACCTTCAGCGTCGCCGCCGGTGAAGTGCGCAGCCGTGGTTTCGACGTCAGTGTCACCGGCAATCTCACCCCGGAGTGGCGAGTGGTCGGCGGTTACGCTTACGTCGACGCCGAGGTGACCAAGGACAACACGCTGCGCTCCGGCACGCGCCTGCTGAACATCCCGAAGAACAGCTTCAGCCTGCTCAACATGTACGAATTCCAGGACGGCACGCTCAAAGGCCTTGGCCTTGGCACCGGCCTGAAATACGTCGACGAGCGCGCCGGGCAGACCGCCAACACCGCGTTTTCCATGGGCAGTTACACCGTGGTCGACCTGCTGAGCTTCTACAAGGTCAACGATAAAGTGCGGCTCAACCTCGATGTGAAAAACATCTTCGACCGCGACTACGAAGAAGGCGCCTTCGGCAACGTTTACGCCTACCCGGGCGCGCCGCGAACCGTGCAGGTGGGGATTTCCTACACGCTGTAAATCGCCGCAGCGGTTGCCGCCGACCCATGCTGGCCTGAGAGTGGCATGTCGAAATCAGACATCGGCATGCCGCACTCAGGCTAGTTGGGCGGCGGTCGGGCCACGTAAGGTGAAGCATCATTTCGTCGGCGAAGCGTCTGCGTCGCTGCTTTCGCCTGAGTCGACTCAAGGAAATGATGATCGCCTGACGCACAGTCAGTGGCCCAAACGTCGATCATGAGAACAATAAGAACCCATGACTAGCCTGAACCCCAAGGACTCCAACGGTCAGTTGGCGCAAGGTTTCAAACCGCGTCACGTCACCATGCTTTCCATTGCCGGCATCATCGGCGCAGGACTTTTCGTTGGCTCAGGCCACGCCATCGCCGCCGCAGGACCTGCGGTGCTGCTCGCGTATCTGTTCTCCGGTCTGCTGGTCGTGCTGGTGATGCGCATGCTCGGCGAAATGGCCGTGGCGCATCCCGACACCGGCTCGTTTTCCACCTACGCCGATCAAGCCATTGGCCGCTGGGCCGGCTTCACCATCGGCTGGCTCTACTGGTGGTTCTGGGTGCTGGTAATTCCCATCGAAGCCTTGGCCGCCGGGCACGTGCTCAACCAGTGGTTTCCCCAGGTCGATGCGTGGTTGTTCGCCTTGCTGTCGATCGTGCTGCTGGTGATCACCAACCTGTTCAGCGTGTCGAAATACGGCGAGTTCGAATTCTGGTTCGCCATGGCCAAGGTCATCGCAATCATCGGTTTCATCGGCTTGGGCTTTGCGGTGCTGATGGGCTGGATTCCCGAGCGTGAAGCCAGTGGCTTGAGCACGCTGATGGCCGAGCACGGCGGCTTTGCGCCGAACGGTATGTCGGCGGTGGTCGGCGCGTTCATCACCATCATGTTCAGTTTCATCGGCACCGAAGCGGTGACTATCGCCGCTGCAGAATCGAACAATCCGGCGCAGAACATCGCCAAGGCCACGCGCTCGGTGATCTGGCGCATCGGCATTTTCTATCTGCTGTCGATCTTCGTGGTGATTTCCGTGGTGCCGTGGAATGACCCGCAACTTGCTTCGGTCGGTTCCTACCAGCGCGCACTGGAACTGATGAATATCCCCAACGCTAAATTCCTTGTTGACGTGGTGGTGTTGATCGCGGTGGCCAGTTGCATGAACTCCTCGATCTACATTTCCTCGCGCATGCTCTATTCGCTGGGCCGACGCGGCGATGCGCCGCCGGCATTGAAGGTGACTTCGGCGGCCGGCGTGCCACGCGCGGCAGTGATCGCCAGCACGGTGATCGGCGCAGGCGTGACGTTACTCAGCTATTTCATGCCGGCCGGACTGTTCCAGTTCCTGCTCGCCAGCTCCGGCGCGATTGCCTTGCTGGTGTATCTGGTGATCGCCATTTCGCAGTTGCGCATGCGCCGCCGACTGGAACGGGAAAAGGTCGAAATGACCCTGCGCATGTGGCTGTTTCCCTGGCTCACCTGGCTCGTCATCGCCTTTATCTGCGCGGCTTTGGCAGTGATGATGATCACCCCTGAACATCGCCTGGAAGTGACCTCGACCATTGGCCTGGCGCTGCTGATCTCGTTCATTGGCCTGGTCACCAGCCGCCAGCATGGGCCGGCGGCCAGAGTGGCGGCGGTGGGCAAAGCCTAAGCAAACAACGCTTTGAGCCCACGGGAAAACCAGCCGTTCGGGCTCGAAGGCAGATGCTCACGTTGACTGAGTGAGCCAGTCAACGTGCAGGTTTCACCGGCGAGCGAGCCCATCAGTTGCGGCAGCAAAAAACTGCGTTCGCATTCGCTGGCGGACAATCCGGTGTTCTCTTGCGGCCAAACCACGTTGGTTTCTGCATACGGCTCCATGGTGCACCTCCTCATTATTCAAACGTCCAGCACCAGGGTTTCGCTGCCCTGCGCCGGGGCGGCGCAGCAGATCAGCACTTCGTCGTCCGCCAGGCGCATGGCCGGCGGGGTGAGGTAGTGCACCTGGCCGCTGGTAAGGCGGGTTTTGCAGGTGCCGCACGAGCCGCCGCGACAGCTGAACTCCGGGTTCAAGCCACGCGCCTCGGCCAGTTCCAGCAAGGTGCCGCTGCCCGGTTCCCAGCGTGCTTCTTTGCCGGACGTGGCGAACAACACCTTGACCGGCTCTTCAGCGACCGGCACTTGTGGCGGCGCTGGGGTGCTGATTTCGACATCGCGGATCAGCGTCGACGGGCCGAAGGTTTCGGCGTGGATGCGATCGTCGGGAATGCGCATCTTGCGCAGGCCGTCGTACAGCGCCTGGGTAAAGCTGCCCGGGCCGCACAGGTAGAAATCGTAGTCATCCAGCGGCAGCAGGCTCTTCAGCAAGGCGATGTCGATGCGCCCGGCGTGATCGTAACCCTGCGCTGTTGCTTCCAGCGGCGGCTGGCTGACCACGCGCAGCACCTTGACCTTGTCACCCGCGCGCGCAGCCAAGGCATCGATTTCTTCGCGAAAGGCCAGATCCTCGACGGTGCGACTGCTTTGCACCACCCAGGTCGGGCGCATGCGGCTGATGCGTTTGCCCTGATAGACCACCTCGCGCAGCATCGACAGCAGCGGCGTCACCCCAACCCCTGCGGCCAACAGCACCAGTGGCCGGCGTTCGGTGGCGTCGACGGTGAAATCGCCTTGCGGCGCGCGGGCTTCGATCAAATCCAGTGCCTGGACCCGATCATGCAGATGCGAAGACACCGAGCCGTCGCGTTTGACGCTGATGCGCAGAAACTCGTCCGACGGCGCGCTGGACACGCTGTAGGTGCGGATCGACGCGGCATCCTGACCGTCGAGCAAGACCTTGATCGGCAAGTGCTGGCCCGGTTCGAAGCGCGGCAGGCCGAAGCCGTCGTTGGCTTGCAGGTAAAAGGAGCGGATCTGCGGACTCTCATCGACCACCCGCGTGACGTGCAGCGCGCGCCATTGATTGCGCAGCGCCTCGGCCTGCAGACGTTCGCGGGTCTGTTCCCAGCTGCCGGTCATTTGCGAATTGGGCGAATCGCCTTCCGGCTGCTCGGCCCAGCGCAGTGGCAGCGCGGCCTGACGGTAAACGATGCGCTGCGGCTTGAAGCGCCACAGGCGCTCGGCGCCTTGGAACGCGGCGATTTGCCGATCGTCGAGCAGCACTTCTGCGCTGCCGGTCATCTGCAACAGATCGCCGCTTTCGAAATCGATGAAGGTCAGCCCGGCGCGCGGGTTAAGCAGAATGTTGCCCAAGGTGTTGAAGAACAGATTGCCGGAGAAATCCGGGATGGTCAGGGTGCCGTCTTCGTCCATATGCACGAAACCGGATTTGCCGCCGCGATGGGACACATCGACTTGGCGCTCGCCGTCGCGCACCACGTAAGTGGCCACGTAGAACGAGTCGGCGGCGGTGATCATGTCGCGCACCAAGGGTTCGCTGACCGGCAAGTCGAGCGCGTTGTCGGTGGTCTCGTCGACGAAGGCGTAATGGCGCAGATTGATGTAGCGCGGGCAGTTGCCGTAAGCCTGGGTCACGCCGATCTCAAGAATGTTGTCATCGCGGCGGCTGATATTGCCGTTCATGCGATTGCGCCGACGGGTGTGCAGCTCGATGCCGAGCATGCCGATCGCATCGCCGGGTTGCAGGCCTTGATTGGCCGGGTCGTTGGGCTGCGCGTCGAGTTTGATCTTCAACACCTGCGGTGACGGCGAATCCATGAAGCCCGGTTGACCGGTGCGCAGCGTTGCCCACGGGTCTCCCTGGCCATCGACGGCGCCGAGCACGACGAAGGGCAGTTGCGCGTAGAACTCGCGGTGCTGATCCGGCATCCAGTCGCGGGCCAATTGCCGCTGGCCGACACCGACCATCATTTCCACCGCGCCGACGGCACGTTGCAGGGTCAGCTCACCTTCATGCCAGGGCGAGGGCTGCGGTTTCGACGCTGTGTCCATTTCGATTCTCCTCGGGTGCAAACGGGCCGGTGAGCCGCCAGGGGCTGAAGCTCAAGTGGGCTCATGTTCGCCCTCGGCCGGTTGCGAGGGAATGGCCAGAAACTGCAATCCACTGTTTCACTCGGTGAAATGATCCCTTCGCGCGCCTAAGGAGGCGGGTGATTATTTCACTGGCTGAAATGCTCGATTGTATTTGCTGAGGATTCCGCGATTTGCGGCAGGGGAGCAGGATGAGACCCATCGACACGATCAGCGGGTCGATCTCAAATAATCCAGGAGCACGTCATGTCCCAGTCAGCCGTCAAACTGTACCGCCATCCGTTGTCCGGCCACTCGCATCGCGTCGAGTTGATGCTGTCCCTGCTGGATGTGCCGACCGAACTGGTGTTCGTCGACCTGATGAAGGGCGCACACAAAACCCCTGAATTCCTCGCCCTCAACCGTTTCGGCCAAGTGCCGGTGATTGATGACAACGGTACGGTGCTCGCTGATTCCAACGGCATTCTGGTTTATCTGGCGAGCAAATACGGCAACGGCCAGTGGCTGCCGAGTGATCCGGTCGAGCAAGCCAAGGTGCAACGCTGGTTATCGGTGGCCGCCGGGCAGATCAGCTCCGGCCCGGCCACGGCGCGCTTGATCACGGTATTCGGCGCCGGTTACGACGCGGCTGATGCGATCAAGCGTTCCCATGCGTTGTTGCAGGTGATGGAAGACGAGTTGGCCAACAGCGCATTCCTTGCCGGCGACAAGGCAACCGTTGCCGATGTGGCCGCCTACACTTACGTCGCCCACGCGCCGGAAGGCAATGTCTCGCTGGAGGAATATCCGAATGTGCGGGCGTGGCTGGCGCGGGTCGAGGCATTGCCAAAATTCGTCGGCATGCAGCGTACAGCGGTGGGCCTGCAAACAGCTTGACTCACAACGATGCACATCCCCTGTGGGAGCGAGCCTGCTCGCGAAAGCGGTGTGTCATGCAACGGTGATGTTGACTGACAGAATGCCTTCGCGAGCAGGCTCGCTCCCACAGGGTTCAGTGGATTTTCAGAATTTTCTCCAGGTTCCCGCCTATGGATCGTTTTCAGGAAATGCGCATGTTCCTGGCCGTGGCCGAGGAGGGTGGCTTTGCGGCGGCGGCCCGGCGTTTGAACACCTCGCCCCCCAGCGTCACCCGCGCCATCGCTGCGCTGGAACAACGCATCGGCACGCGTCTGTTGTCGCGCACCACGCGCAGCCTGCATCTGACCGAAGCCGGGCATCGTTATCTGGACGATTGCCGAAGAATTCTGTGCGACGTCGACGAAGCCGAAGAGGCGGCCGCCGGCAGTTATCGGGTGCCATGCGGGCACTTGAGCGTGACCGCGTCGGTGTTGTTTGGCGAGCTGTTCATCGCGCCGTTGCTGGCGCAATACGTCGACGCGTTTCCTTCGGTACATCTGAAGGCCTTGCTGGTTGACCGCGTGGTGAACATGGCAGAAGAGGGTATCGATGTTGCCGTGCGCATCGGCCATTTGCACGAGAACAATCAGCATGCAATCAAGGTCGGCGAGGTCCGTCAGGTCATCTGCGGCACCCCCGATTACTTCGCCCGCTATGGCCGACCGCAACATCCGAACGAGCTGAGCCGCGCCAATATCGTCATGTCGTCCGCCAGTCATTTGCTCAGCGATTGGCAATTCGCCCATGCCGATGGCCCGTTGAGTTTTCGCTTCGAGCCGCGTCTGGTGGTCACCGCGAATCAGGCGGCAATCAACATCGCCAGTTCCGGTTGGGGCATTACCCGGGTGCTGTCCTATCAAGTCGCCAGCCAGGTCGCGGCCGGTGAACTGGAATTGGTGCTGGAGGCCTTTGAGCCGCCGGCGTTACCGGTGCAACTGGTCTTTCTGAAACATCCGCGCGTACCGGCGAAGGTGCGCACGTTTGTCGATTTCCTCAGCGAGCGGCTGCAACATCACCCAGCGCTGAAAGCCGTGAACAGGGTTCACGGCTAAGTCTTCAAGGTTCAACTCAGCGCTGGATCACTTCCCGGCCGCAGCCGTTTCGATCAGGCTGGCAACGGCTTTCGGGTTGGACACCATCACCACGTGCGAAGCGCCTTTGACCACGACGGTCTGCTTGGAGTGCGCGCGCTCGGCCATGAACGCCAGGGCTTGCGCCGGGATGTTCTTGTCCTGGTCACCGTAGACGAAGTACGACGGCACGGTTTTCCATGCAGGCTCGGTGGCGGCTTCGTTGAGGGCGGCTACGGTCACCGGGCGCTGCGTGGCGGCCATCAACTTCGCATCTGCCTGAGACACATCGGCAGCGAACTGATCGTGGAATTTGTCCTGCTGGATGTACAAATCCTTGCCACCATCGGCCAGCTCAACCGGGGCCGACAGGGTCGGGCCGAGGGTGCTGCCAGGGAAGCGGCCGGACAATTCGGCTGCGGTTTCACCCTTTTCCGGGGCGAACGCGGCGACGTACACCAGCGCTTTGACATTGGCATTGCCGTAAGCGGCTTCGCTGATCACCGGGCCACCGTAAGAGTGGCCGACCAGCACCACCGGAGTTTTCACACTGGCCAGCACATCCGCCACCGATTGCGCATCACTCTTGACCGAGCGCAGCGGGTTGGCCGCAGCGATCACGGGATAGCCATCCTTCTCGAGAATCTTGACCACGCCGTTCCAGCTGCTCGAATCGGCAAAGGCACCGTGCACCAGCACCACGGTAGGTTTGACCGGCGCGGCGAACGCTGCAGTGGCACCAAACATGGCGGCGGTAAGGGCGAGGGTAGCGAAGACTTTGTTCATGGTGATGTCCTGTCGATTGGTTAAGGTAGGAATTGAAGCGACAGTGGTATTTAGCGCGCTAAATGTGTCAGTTGTGTGTGCGCACGGCCGAACTTCGCATGCGTATGTATCTGTGTCGGCAATTGCTACACGCTGATACAAAGCGACCCATCCGCTCAGATCGCGCGGCGGATCTTGCCCGGGGCCTCGCCGTAGGTTTCCTTGAATTTCTTGCTGAATGCAGCTTGCGACTGGTAGCCGACCTGCACGGCAATGTCATTCAGGCCCAGATGCGAATGGCTGAGCAGACTGAACGCCAGCTCCATGCGCAACTGGGTCAGCAACACCCACGGCGATACGCCAGCCACCCTGGCGAAGGTGCGCATGAACGTTGCACGGGACATGTTCGCGGTGTCGGCCATGGCTTCGATGGTCCATTCGTGCGCCGGGTCGGCCAATATCGCCTGACAGGTCCGGCCGAGGCGCTGGTCGCCGAGCAGCGCCAGGGTGCTCTTGTCCTGCTCCGCACGGGCCAGGTGCGCACGCAGGATCAAGGTGAACAAGGCTTGGGACAGTGAATCGAGGAGAAAGCGTGCACCCGGCTGTTCGCTGTCGGCTTCGCTGCGCAACAGCGCAATCAGGGCGGTCAGTGGCGCATCAATCGGCAAGCCATCGTTGGCAATCAACAGGTAATCGGGGAGGGCGGCGAACAGCATCGATGCGCGGTTGTAATGAAAGCCACCGCAGAGCATGTCCAGATCGGCGCTCGCGCCACCCAGCCGATAGATCGGCAACACCCCGCCGGGAATCAGCGTTGGCAGCATTGGCGCTACATCTTTACCGCCGCTGTGCAGCACATGCGGCGTGCCCCGTGGCAACAACAGAATATCGCCGGCGCGCATCGCCAGGCGTTGCCCGCTGGCCAGCTCAACCCGGCATTCACCCTTGAGCACGATGTGATAGGGCGCCTTGCCCAAGGCTTCCTGTGGGTGATCACGTGCCCAGTCGCCCTGAAACTGGCAACGCAGATCGAGGCTGCCGCGCACGTTGGCCAGGCTGATGAGCTTATCGAGCGAGTTCATTGGCACCCATCACGATGGAAATCCGCAAAGTTGAGACGATTGAGCAAGACGTTGAGCATGACCGACAAAAGCGCGATTCGGTAGCACCGCAGACTGACTCCACTTTCATTGATCTGGAGAAGTCGCATGTTCACCTCAATCAACGCCGGACTACAACAGCTCGGCAAACTCGATCGCCTCGGTATCCCGCTGATGCGCGTGGCCATCGCCATCGTCTTCCTGTGGATCGGCGCGCTGAAATTCGTCCCGTACGAAGCCGACAGCATCACGCCCTTCGTCGCCAACAGCCCGGTGATGTCGTTCTTCTACGAACACCCGCAGGACTACAAGGCGCACCTGACCCATGAGGGCGAGCTGAACGCCGACAAGCGCGCCTGGCAGACCGCGAACAACACCTACGGTTTTTCCACCGGGCTTGGCGTGGTGGAAATCGTCATCGGTCTGCTGGTCCTGTCCAACCCGCTTTCTCGCCGCACCGGCCTGCTCGGTGGTGCCTTGGCGTTCGCCACGCCGCTGGTGACCCTGAGCTTTCTGGTTACCACGCCGGAAGCCTGGGTTGCTGCGCTGGGTGATGGTCAGCACGGTTTTCCCTATCTGTCCGGTGCCGGACGCCTGGTGCTCAAGGACGTCCTGATGCTCGCCGGAGCACTGCCGGTAATGGCTGATTCCGCGCGCCAATTGCTGACTGAACGTCAGGCCTGAATTCCCCATCCTTTATAGAGAGATCACACCATGAAAACGTTTATTGCTTTGACCCTGACCATCCTCGCCGGCAACGTGTTCGCCGCCACCGAACCTGCACAAACCGGCGTGCCACTGGATATCGCCAAAACCATCAGCATCACCGACACCAGCGCCGCCTGCGGAATTGTTCCGGTGGAGGTCGTCTATGAAGACAGTCACGGTCAGCGGCATGTCGCCACTTACAGCGTTTTAGGCGATGGCTGCGGTGGCGATTAGCTCAGGGTTGGCCCATAACTGCAGCGGACTCGAATTGCTCAGTCCGCTGCAGCGTTTCCGGAACACAGATCAACAGCAGCAGGAATGCTGCCGCTGCAACTCCTGCAAGGGTCAGAAATGCCGCGCTGTAACCGGCGGCCTCGACGACAAATCCGGCCAGCCCATTGCTCAGCGCCGCGCCAAGGCCAAATGCTGTGGTCAGCGCGCCGAGGCTGACATTGAAATGCCCGGAGCCGAGGGTCAGATCCTTGACCATCACTGGAAACAGCGCACCGAACAAACCAGCGCCGACGCCGTCGAGCAACTGCACGGCGACCAGCCAGTACGGATCATCCGAGAAGGTGTAGAGCAAGCCACGCAGCGGCAGGATCAGAAAACCCGCCAGCAATAACGGTTTGCGCCCCCATACATCGGCTTTCGCGCCGGCCAGCAGCGCCATCGGCACCATCACCAGTTGCGCGGCGACGATGCACGCCGACGTCAGCGGTGTGGCCATGTGCAAGTTGGCTTGCGCGAGTTTCTGGCTCACCAGCGGCAGCATCGCCGCGTTGGCCAAGTGAAACAGCGCGCAGCACAGGGCAAACATCAGTAACGGGCGATTGCTCAGCAGTACCTTGAATCCGGACGGCTGATGGCTTTGATCGCCAGGCTGCAAACCGCGCGCGACGTCGTGATCTATCGCTTCTGCCGAAACGAACAGCACGGCAATCACGCTGGCCAGCGCCATGACCGCCATCAGATAAAACACCGCCACCGGACCGAACAGATAGGCAAACAAACCGGCCAATAACGCCGCGCACGCGTTGCCGGCATGGTTGAACGTCTCGTTGCGACCGGTACGCCGGGTGAATGCGCGTGGGCCGGTGATGCCCAGGGTGATCGCGGAAATCGCCGGGGCGAAAATTGACGCTGCCGCCGCGCTCAAGGCTTGAGTCAATGCCACCAGACTGAATGACGAAATGAACGGCAGCAGCAGACAACTCACCGTCACCAACAGCGCGGCGATGATGACCAGCGCCCGTTTCGCCCGGCTGCTGTCAACCAGCGCACCAGCGGGCGTCTGCGTGACGAGCGCGGCAATGCCGGCGAGGGTCATGACCACGCCTATGCTGGCCGGGTCCCAGTGGTGTACGGCGAGCAAGTAGATGGCGAGGTACGGCCCGAGGCCGTCGCGGACATCGGCGAGGAAGAAATTCAGACTGTCCAGCGAGCGGTTGTTGCGGCGATCGAGATGGCTGATCACTGGGGGCAGTCTCTTGAAAGTGAGGTCTGCGAAAATGTATCAACCTCGGCAAACCTAATGACCGAAGCGGCGGGGGATTAGTTGCAGAACGGCGGAGCAGTTGCTGCTCCGCAGATATTCAAGCGTCAGGCGTTTGCAGTATTTCTATCCATAATGCGCCTTTGCCGGAGGCCGCTTCACCGACACGCTTCAGCGCGCCATTCTTGCTCACTGCGTACGTGCCGACCTTGGCGCTTTTCTCGCCCGTCACCAGCAGCCAGTGGCCATCGGGGGAGAAGGCGATATTTCGCGGTTGCTGTTCTTGCACCGGGTAGTTATCGAGGAACTTGAGTGCTCCGGTTGCCGGATCCACGGCAAATGCCGAAACGCTGCTGCTGGTGCGCTCACTCATCAGCAGCAGTTTTCCATCCGGCGACATGCGCAGGTCGGCAGCCCAGATGCGTGGGGTCGGATCGTCTTTCAAGTCGTTGTTGCGCGCATCACGGACTTCGCCGTGGGCCAGCTTCAATCGCTCGGGAATGCCATCGGCCACAGCGATGCGGGTCAACGCGCCGCTGGCCTCGTCGATAGAAAACGCAGTCACGGTGCCGCTCATTTCACCGACCACGTAAAGGAATTTGCCGTTCGGCGAGAACGCCAGGTGCCGGGGGCCGGTTTTATCCGGGACACTGACCGAGCCGTTGCCGATCGGGCTGAGCTCGCCAGTCTCGGCATCCAGGCGATATTGCAGCACCTTGTCGGTGCCCAGGTTGCCAGCGTAGGCAAAGCGATTGCTCGGCTCGGTGCGAATCGAATGCGCGTGCAGGCCGGTCGGATAACGCAGGATGTTGGCGGAAGGCTGATGATCCTCGCCGATCTTTTGAACGCTGAGTGCATCGGCGCCGTAGGACGCGGCGAGCAGGTAGCGACCTTTTCGATCGGTCGACAGGTAGGCCATGCTCTCTGCCAGCGGAGCTTGGGTGAATTTCGTCAGGTGACCGCTTTGGCGATCGATCCGGTAACCCAGCACCTGAAAAGGTTTGACGCGCAAGGCTGCAAACAGCACCTTGCCGTCCGGGGTGAGGGCCATGGGATTGACCTGATCACCGGCCTGAATCTGCTCAACGAGGGTGAGTGCGCCGTTACTCTGATCAAGCCGATATAGCGAGATCAGACCGTCGCCGGGGCTTGATATGTAAGCGTAGGTAGCGGCGTTGGCCGTCACGCTCAACGTGGAGGCGAGCGCAGCGATCAAGAGGGTTCTTTTCATCATTCCCAGCCTTATTGTTGTTGTGATCAGTCATCCTATGAGTGATTCGCTGGGGCATCAATGGCTATTTCGTCGGCCTGCAACGTCGCTACGCTTATTTGACGTGCTTGTTCTAGATGATTTTGATCAGCGGAAATGATCGGAGAGGGTGGTCGTGATTGAGGTTTGACACATTTCTACATACTCTCCCGTTAGCGTTGTTGTACGACATCCTACCTAATGTGCGCAGTGCAACAACTCTCACAAAAACAATAACGGAGATACCCCTATGACGAGCATGGCTCCACTCGATCATCAGGCCGCTGCGAAACCGCAAAACCTGTTCCTGCGTACGCTGAAACTGCTCGGCCCCGGCATTATCGCCGTGCTGTCGTGGCTCGGTGCGGGCGATCTCATCACGTCTTCAGTGGCCGGTGCGAACTACGGCTACGCGATGATGTGGGTGCTGGCGGTCTCTTTGCTGTTGAGATACCTGATCGTCAACATCATTGCCCGGTTCCAGCTGTGCAATAACCAGGGCATGACCATTCTGCAGGGCTACGCCCAGCTCAACCCGGTGTTTGCCTGGTTCATGCTGGTTTACGCCTTGTTGATGGGGCACTTGATGAACGCCTACATGATCAAGGGGGCAGGGGAGTCGCTGGCGATGCTGTTCAAGATCGATCAGCCATTGCTGTGCTCGGTGGCGGTGGTGCTGGCGGTCTGGATGCTGGTCGGGCGCAACATCTACACGATGATCGAAGGCGTGATGAAGCTGCTGCTGGCGATCATGACCCTGGCGTTCATCGCTTTGGCGGTGATGTCCGGTCCGGATGTCAGCGGCATCATCAAGGGCACCATCGGCTTCAGCATTCCGCCGGACGAAGGCGTGCATGGCGCGTTGCTGGTGGCGGTCTCGGTAATCGGCGCGGTTGCCGGCTCGATCGCCAACTTCGTGCACCCCTATGTCATGCGCCAGAAAGGCTGGACCGGGCCGCAGCACAAGCGCATTCAGCGTAACGATCTGCTGTTTGCGGTATTCGTCGGGATCATCATCAACCTGGCGATCTGGATCGTCGGTGCGGAAATCCTCCGTCCCAACGGCATCGAGGTGAAAACCTTGGGCGATCTGGGCAAGGCGCTGGAAATCTTCTTCGGCCCGATCGGCTGGTACGTGTTCTTCATCGGTGTGTTCGCGACCCTGTTTGCCAGTATTTCAGGCAAGACCACGGCGTTTCCGATGCTGATCACCGATGCCTTCCAGCATGTTCGTCCTGAGCGTCGCGAGAAGTACGGCAAAGAGTTTCATCATGACCCGATGCACAAGTGGTTCATGCTGTTCATCCTGGTCACGCCGCTGATCTGGTCGATGCCGGGCATGCCGGATTTCGTCACCCTGACCATTGGTGTCAGCGCATTGAACATCATTGGTTTGCCGGTGATTTCCCTGGGCTTGCTGATCATGTCCAACCAGAAATCGTTGCTGGACAAGCAATACCGCAACAACCTGTTTGAAAACATCGCGCTGATGTTTGCTACAGGTCTGGCGCTATGGGTAGCGTTCCAGTTGGGCGTTGATCTGTTTACTTGACGGGAAGCAGTCGAGGGGGCAAACGCCCCCTCGAATCGCCGCTTACAACGGCACATCCATTTCGATCCGGCGCCAGGCCGCTTCGGAAAAGCTGTACACCGAAAACGCGATCAGCCCCAACGCCATCAGCATCAACAGCACGCCGCCTGCCGGAAGATTCTGCAAAGCATCCAGCGCTTCCTTCATGCCGGGTGGATTGGTCGCCTGGTAAACCGAGCCGCTGACCGCCATCAACAGTGCAATCTCGATAAACACCACGCCTCGGGCGATCAAGCCAAAGCGCGACACCGGGCGCACGTAGCGCATCACTTCGTCATCCGCTTCGAAGTACTTCTCGAACGTGGCTTTCCAGCCTTTGATGATGTGGGCGATACCGACACCCAGCGGGATCAGCGCGATCAGGTAGATCAACAGGTTCGAATGCTCGAACGACAGCAGCTGCGCGAGCAGATCCTTGGTCTTGCCATCGCCGGAACCGCCCGAACTCCTGAGGCCACTCACCAACAGACCCAGGGCAAAGAAGGCCAGCGCCGCGTTGACCAGGCCGCCGGCGAGCAAACCTGCGCGAATGACCAGGCCTTTGAACTCGCTGCCGTGGTGGTCGACATCGCGGATCGCTTGCAGCGCACGCCAGGCGGCGAAGGCCAGCAGGCCGGCGACCACAACACCGATCAGCACGTAACCGAAGGGCTGGCTGAGCAATGCTTCAATGCTCTTGTGGCTGTCTTTCGGTTTGGTGGAGTCGTGCGCTGCCAACAGCGCGAAGATGCCGATGATCAGATACAGAACGCCGCGCGCGGCGTATCCGCCTCGGGCAAGCAGGACAAGCGTGTGTTGAGTGGACATGGGTTTTACTTCCAGGGAATCGATGTGAAGCAGACCCGTGGACGGGGCAGGGGTTCGATAAATGCGTCGCCGGTGGGCGACGCGCGCCTTATCAGCCTGCCATTCAGTGCTCGCCGCGCTTGAGACTCATAAAGGCGTGGTCAGCGAAAATGGAATGCGCAGCTCTTCAACCGGCCCTGAATCCCGACCGCACATTTCGTCGTGCACGCATTGTTGCACCAGTACGCAGGGAAACGCCGGCACGGTTTGCAGCAAGTCGCGCAGGTGGGTGATCGAACGCAGGTGCATTGGCTTGGCCGCGTCATCGAGCAAGGTGAATTGGCCCTGATCCACGCGAATTCTCGCCAGATAAAAACCACCTTCAAGTGACAGCAGCTCCAGTTCGCGAACTTCACTGTTGGCCGCACGTTCGGTGAGGGTTTGCAGATTCATGCTTCACTCCTTGCCTACCAGGGCAGGCGTTCTCCATCGTAGGCGAAGAAATGGCCGCTGTCGGCCGGCGTTAACGTGTCAATCAGACTGAGTAATTGCCCGGCGGCAATGTCTGCCGGGCGGGCGCTTGAGGCTCCGCGAAAAGGTTGCGACAACGGCGAGACCACCGTGCCTGGGTGCAGGCTGAGCAAGCGACTCTGCGGGCGCGTGCGCGAAAGCTCGATGGCGGCGGTCTTGATCAACATGTTCAGCGCAGCCTTGGACGCGCGATAGGCGTACCAGCCGCCCAAACGGTTGTCGCCGATGCTGCCGACTTTCGCCGACAGCATCGCCATCGCGCCTTGAGGCGCAAGCAATGGCAGAAAGTCGCGCAGCAGCAACGCCGGCCCCAGCGTGTTGACTTGAAACACCGCCTGCAGCGACTCGGCTTCGACTGCGCTGTAGCTTTTTTCCGGCTTGACTTGGTCGCGATGGAGCAGGCCCGCCGCGTGAATGATCAGGTGATAGGGCGCTTCGGCAGCCAGTTCGGCGGCGGCGCTGGCGATCGTTTCGGGCTGCTCGAGGTCGAGCTTCGGCACAGTCTGGCGTCCCAGCGTACGGACGCTGGCGCAGCGTGGATCCTGGTTCAAATGTTGGCAGAACGCCGTGCCGAGGGCGCCACTGGCGCCGATCACCAGAGCGCGATAACCGTCGCCGAACGAGGCCAGGGTCAACCCACTGCTCATGGGTTCGCTCCAGCGTTCTGGCGCCGGAAGAACACCGTCACCTGGCCGACCTCAATACCCCACTTGGACATACTGGTGCGGTTGATCAGCGTGTCCTCGTCGACCAGGTACATCCAGTCGTCCATGCTCATCTCGTAGGTCGAATCATCAACTGGCAGGTTCAGGCGATAACGCCAGTGGAAGGTGTTTCCAGCAATCTGGCCCTGCGCAACCCCGACCACATCGTGCGCGCGACCGCTCCACTGACCATTGCCCCCGGGCGTGAGGGTCCAGACCCGACGCTCACGGGTGCCGTCGCTGTAACGGAAGCGCTCGTCGAGGATCAGGTTTTCACCCTCACGACGGCTGGCAATATCGACCTCGAAACGCTTGACCACTTCGCCGTTGCGCTTCTGGAACATTCCCCAGGCTTTGACGGGCTGGCTGAAAAACTGCTCCAGACTCAATGCCGGTTGCTGGTCAGCGTAACGAGCAACATCGACACTGCCGCAGCTTGCGATGCTGAGCGCCAGTCCTAACAGCAGGAGAAATCGGGTCATCTTCGAACTCCTTGAGCTTGTACAGTTAACAGGCTGTGTATAGGCCTAACGCCGACCGATGAGCTGGAGAAATTCCTGCCGCGTCGTCGAGCTGTCGCGAAAGGCACCGAGCATGACCGAGGAGGTCATGATCGAATTCTGCTTCTCGACGCCGCGCATCATCATGCACATGTGCCTGGCTTCAATAACCACCGCGACACCGGCAGCATCGGTGATCTGCTGGATCGCCTGAGCAATCTGCCGAGTAAGGTTTTCCTGGATCTGCAGACGCCGCGCGAACATGTCGACCACCCGCGCGACCTTCGACAGCCCCAACACCCGGCCAGTAGGGATATACGCCACATGCGCCTTGCCAATAAACGGCAGCATGTGATGCTCACACAGCGAATAAAGCTCGATATCGCTGACGATCACCATCTCATCGCTCTGCGACTCGAACAGCGCACCGTTGGTGACGTCTTCCAGGCTCATCGCGTAACCGTTGCACAGGTATTGCATCGCCTTGGCGGCGCGCTGGGGCGTGTCCAGCAAACCCTCGCGTTCCGGGTTCTCACCGACGCCAACGAGGATTTCACGGTAATGGCTGGCTAATAGTGGGCTCATTCGGGTTACTCGTGGCGGTGCGGGTTAGGGACACTGTCGGGCGAAAAGGTTGTACGCATACAGGTTGGCTGTATAGGTTTTATTCAAGATAGGCCGAAAAAAATCAACTGACAATGAATCGGTGATTTTTTTGTGCGGGTTTGGGAGTTCAGGCAGGACAAACCTGGGGCCAGGTTTGGTGAGTGGCTTGCTTGGGCCAGATGTATGAGCGTCTCAGCTGATAGCTGCCAGTGGCGAATGGCAGCTATCGACCAAAAGCGGACGCCCAACGCACTTTTTTCAACCCAAAGCGGTCATCATCATGTTCAAGTATTATTGTGCCGATGCTCGGACTGTTCAGAGGTAGGTTGATGCATGGCCAGAAGCGTTAGGCTTCAACAGAAACTTCATTCAAAGTATCTCGTTGAGGTAGCAGGAGAGGTGGTGCTTGATGACTGCCTTGTTGAAAAGCTATGGGCGCTCAACAGAGGTGACAGGTTTGAGTTGAATTCACACTCCTTCGGTTTTGGACCTGTTCAAAAATACCGCTTGGAATACGTGATAACGAGAGGCCCCATTCCTGGGCATTGGCTCTACAAAGAATTTGACCCAAAGGAACTGACATTATTTTTTACGGCAAAAGACTTTGCCGGCATTTGCCATGGCTGGACCTTGTTTGACGAGTGACCATTCACGGTTCGCTGCGTGGGAGGCAGCTTCCGGCCAAAAACAGTCATTCAGGTATGCCGATAAAACCATAATCGGCCATACGTAGATGGATGTAGATTTATTGCCTCAACGAGCTTGCAAGAGCGAGCCAACCAGCGAGCCTTTGACCTATCGAGTACTCGACACGCTAGCTTGTCTGGACGGGTTTTAAGGTTGCCAGAGTTCATGGGTTGCCATAATCGGATGCACGAGAATCGGCCACGAGAGTGATGAACTCACGTACCCATTTGAAGCCGGCATGCCCATCCGACCGCTCATGCCAGAACAAGCCAATCGCAAAACCTTCCACCGGCAAGGGAGGGGCTACGCACAGCAGTTGCTCGCTGCGACCGTCTACAAGACGACTTGGAACCAGGGCCACACAATCCGACTGCGCGACCAACTCCGGTACTGGAAGGAATGACGACGCTGAATGAACGACGTTACGCCGCAGCCCGCGCGCTACCAACGCGTGATCCACCGAGGTAGAGAAGCCTCCGCCGCGCAGTGACACCACGACATGTTCCAGCTGCGCGAACTCATCCACGGTCAGGTCCGCGCGCAGGCTGGGATGCCCACGACGCCCGATCAGCACGTAACTCTCATCATAGAGGTGTTGCGAGTGCAGTGCGGGCGGAACCCCGTTCATGTTTATCACGGCCAGATCCACCTCGCCGCGGGTCATCTGCAGCTCCAGCTGTGGTACGTCCAGGATGCGCAGTGCGATGCGAACACCCGGCGCTTCGCGTCGCATGGCGACAACGAGATGCTTGATCAAAACCGCCTGCACGTAATCCGTGCAGGCGATTGATACCGTCAGGCTCGCCGTCGCGGGCTCGAAATTCAGATGAGTAGTGACGGTCGCCCTTACCTGGTCAAGTGCTTGGCGAAGCGGCACGAGCAGCTCCAAGGCTTTGACGGTGGGCGTCATTCCACGCTGCGCGGGGATCAGAAGAGGGTCGTTGAAGACGTCGCGCAGACGGCTCAACTGACCGCTGACTGCTGGCTGGCTCAAATGCAGACGAGCGGCAGCCCGGGTCACGTTCTGCTCAATGAGAAGGGCCTCCAACGTCACAAGCAGATTTAGATCAAGGCGTCTGGTATCCATCGATCTTATGTTAGCAGCAAACTTTTGCGATTTCACAGATGGCCCGAGCCCCGCGACACTCCTTCGAAATCACAGTGGAGCCGTCCTTCATGTCGAAAAAAGTACTGATCATCTATGCCCATCCCGAGCCTTCGTCGCTAACGCGGCAACTGGTGGATGTGTCTGTTGAATGCTTGACTGCGCAAGGACACGAGGTCCTGCAATCCGATCTATACGCCATGGGCTGGAAAGCGATATTTGACGAGCACGACTTTCCTCAGCGGGCCAACCCTCAGCGGCTTTCGTTCGGAGCAGAGTCCGCCCACGCCTATCGTCATCGCAGCCAAAGCTCTGACGTGGCGGCGGAGCAAGACAAGGTTCTAGCGGCAGACGTTGTCATCTTCCAGTTTCCGCTTTGGTGGTACGGCATGCCGGCCATCATGAAGGGATGGATAGATCGCGTCTGGGCAGCCGGACTCGCCCACGGCTACAAGGACGCTGGCAACGCCTACCGCTATGGTGACGGCGCTTTCAAAGGCAAGCGGGCCATGTTGTCAGTCGCTGTCGGCGGCCCCGCAGATGACTATTCGCCGCGCGGCATCAACGGACCACTCGAGCAATTGCTATTTCCGATCACGCACGGCTCGCTCTACTTTCCTGGGTTCGATGTGCTGCCGACGTTCGCCATATACGGCACTGGCAACTTGACCGCCGCAGATGCCGTCGCAGCCAAAGAGGCTTGGCGCACCCGACTCGAGGATTTGTTCACAGATGCGCCAATACCCTTCCGGCCCCAAAACGGTGGGGACTACACTCCCCGCAATGAGCTTAAACCGCATGTGGCCGTGGGCCAGAGCGGCATAATGGCGCACGTCGCGTATGGTGAAACAACCCAGCGCAAGCAGCTGAAAACGGAGGAGGTGTCATGAAAACCTTCGTGATTCTGACTCGCCGTGCTGATGGAGCGGCAGAAGACTTCAAGCGGCTGGCGAAACCGGAGGTAGTGCACGTTTGGCAAGGCTTCGCTGGCGGTATCGTGCGCGCAGTTCATGGGCTGGCCGATGGTCCCGGTGCCGCGTTTGAACTGGAATCCGCCACCTTCGAAGAGGCGCGTGATTACATCGAGGCGCTGCCTTACGTCAAAGGGAATCTGCTACACGTGCAGTACTGCGCGCTCAAGCCCTTCTCTGATTACGCGAGACTCGTTTCCTCCTGATGAGCGATCAGCGCAGATCAACACCTGTTTGCACGGCGCTGCATGCTGTAGCCAGATTTTACGCGCAGCATGCAGCGTCAGGCCGGCACTCGTTTGATGCGAAGAGGGCTGGCACTGGCGGCTTGTGCCGTTTCCGGCCTGTTGCGAAGGCCTGTAATTGACTCATAGCTACGCTTTGACTCCCGCAGCCTGACTGATTGCAGGTCAAAATTTTACGGAGAATTTACGCAGTCTTTATTGAGGGCATCCGATACTGCGCGGCGCTAATTTGGAACGCTATCGTGATGTCTCTCGCAGCAATTCGGCTTATCGGCTTCATCTTGGGTATTTTTTTGATCACCCTAGCGGTAAGCATGGCTATACCCATGATGACGCTGGTGGTCTATGAGCATAGCGACGATCTGTCGGCCTTTCTCTGGTCGAGTCTGATTACCTTCATCTGTGGTCTGCTGTTGATCATGCGAGGGCGTCCGGAGACTGGCAATCTTCGGCCCAGGGACATGTACCTGCTGACTACCGCGAGCTGGGTTGTTGTATGCGCCTTCGCAGCGTTACCAATGGTTTTCATCAGCGATATCAGCTACACCGATGCGTTCTTTGAAACGATGTCGGGCATCACAACCACTGGCTCGACGGTACTCACCGGTCTGGATAGCGCCTCTCCCGGCTTGTTGATCTGGCGTTCCATGCTGCATTGGTTAGGCGGCATCGGTTTTATCGGCATGGCTGTCGCGATTCTTCCGCTCTTGCGAGTCGGCGGCATGCGTCTTTTCCAGACAGAGTCCTCGGACTGGTCGGAGAAAGTGACACCACGTTCTCATGTCGCAGCCAAGTACATTCTTTTGCTCTATCTGGGCCTGACGGGTATCGGCACTTTGGCGCTCTGGCTCGCAGGAATGACCCCATTCGAAGCGATCAACCACGCAATGTCGTTGATCTCTACCGGTGGGTTCTCGACGTCGGATTCCTCCCTCGGGCACTGGGAGCAGCCAGCAATTCACTGGGTGGCGGTAGTCATCATGATTCTGGGCAGTCTGCCATTCACCTTGTACGTCGCAACCTGCCGGGGCAATCGGCGTGCGCTGATCAGGGACCACCAGGTACGCGGGTTTATTGGATTCCTGCTCGTCACATCGTTGGCGGTAGGTACCTGGCTGTATTTGCACAGCGACTACGGATGGTGGGACGCGTTTCGTATCGTGGCGGTCAATGTGACCTCGGTGGTCACGACCACCGGAGTTGCGGTTGGCGACTACACCTTGTGGGGCAGCTTCGCTGTGTTGCTGTTTTTCTATCTGACCTTCGTCGGAGGCTGTTCCGGCTCAACGGCAGGCGGGCTGAAAATCTTCCGTTTTCAGGTGGCTGCCGCGCTTCTGGTCAGCAGCTTGAAGCAGTTGATCCACCCCCGAGCCGTGATTCAGAAAAAATACAACGGCCATCCCATCGACGAGGAAATCGTCCGCTCGCTCCTGACCTTCTCGTTTTTTTTCACCATCACGATTGCCGCCATCGCTTTGGGCCTGGCACTGATCGGGCTTGATTGGATTACCGCCCTGAGCGGTGCCGCGACGGCGGTGTGTAACGTCGGCCCCGGCCTGGGCACAATCATCGGGCCGGCAGGTAATTTCTCGTCACTGCCGGATGCGGCCAAATGGCTACTCACCGTTGGCATGCTGCTAGGCCGGTTGGAAATCCTGACGGTGTTGGTGCTCGTGACCCCGGTTTTCTGGAGATATTGAGCCAGTCATTCGCTGGCAGAGACGCCGATTGTTGCCTGTTTCGGTGAATAGCACAGCAGTCATGGTTTTACCGCGTGATGATCGTCAGTACGGGGAGCGTCCATCGGTTTCTTCTCCGGTACTGTAAAACTCACTGTCGTACTGGTGATGATCTGGTGCGTCGGATCGGCCACTTCCAAGAGAACCTTGTGAGGACCGGGCGTTAGCCCGACCAGGATAATCGGGTCTTCACTGGTGTGCGCCCACGTACCTTTCCAGTCATCGACGGTCACGTGAAGGTGACCTAAGCGTGGTGATACCTCAGCAGCCACTTTGCCAAATACCGGCATGATCCTGGCGTGCTCTGTTCGAAACTGGATGATGACCACTCCACGGGCAAGCGGCTCGGCAAGCGGCGGGTAGGCAATGAGTCTCGGCGCACTCTCGGATGCCAAGGGCAGTATCGCCGGTGGAGAATCGCTGTCTGCTGCCCCTTGTCCGAGCACGGATGTGCAAACGAAGACACCCAAAACCAGGGCCAATAGACTTCCGGGAGCGAGGGACATGATCTGTTTTTCCGCGTGATTTCATTCAAGCGTAGATCAACCTTGGTATTGCCCGTAGTTAACGGTGCTCGCGGTAACGCGGGCACCGTTTTCTTTATGGGGAAAAATGCTTACCCGTCTGCTTACCAGTTGTAGCTCAGCTTGGCGGTAATCTCGCGGCCCGGGTTGTAGAAGTTCGCAGTGCCGGAGCCGACCACGTGCTGCTCGTCCAGCAGGTTGCTGAGGTTCACAGCCAGGTCGGTGCCTTTGGCGATCTTGTAGTTGAAGGCGGCGTCGAACAGCGTGGTGCCATCGCTTTTGCCGGAGTTGGCTGCATCGAAGTAATAAGCGCCGACGTAGCGCGCACCCAGGCCCACGCTGACATCAGTGGCGGGTACGTCGTAGTAACTCCAGAGCGAAGCTGAATGTTTGGGTGCCGTGGCGAACTCGTTACCCTTCAGCGAGCTGCCGTCGTACAACGAACCGCGCAGTACTTCGGACTCCATATAGGAATAGCCACCGATCAGGCTGAGGTTCTGCGTCACCTGCGCCTTGGCCTCCAGGTCGAGGCCGCGTGCACGTGATTCACCCACCGTCTGCTGCTCGATGATGCCGCTCGGCAGCACCACGGCGATGGTGACGTTTTCCTGGGTCAGGTCATACACGGCGGCGGAGAACAGTGCATCCATTCCCATCGGCGCATACTTCACGCCCACTTCGTACTGCCTGCCTGTCTGCGGTGTCACGCCAACCTGCGGCGGCGAGACGGATTCGACCATGCTCACGTAGGTGGACACCTCATCGTTGACGATATAGGTCAACGCACCTCGGTAGGAGGTTTCGGAGAAGGTGTCTTTCTCAGTGGATTGCAAGCCTTTGCTGGTCAGGTCCATCGAGTCGTTGCGCACACCCCCGGTGACGATGAAGCGCTCGTAGAACGACAGGTTCTGCTGAAGGAAGACGGCCTTGGTGGTCGCGTCTCGTTTGTTGACAGCATACGGCGCGATTGAGCGTGGAACGCCAGTAAACACCGGGTTGGCAATGTCGATCGGGGTCGTCAGGGCGTAGACCGAGCTTTCCTTGGTGGTCGAATCGAGATACTCCACGCCCACCAGGCTGCTGCTGTCGATGTTCTCGAAGCGGGCATCGTATTGCAGCATCAGATTGCCGTTGAACTGGTCGGCTTCAGTGTCCGTGCCAAACAGGTATCGATCGACGGTGGTACCGACACGTGCGGCGCTGTCGCTGAGGTACACGTAGCCAAAATCATCGGTCAACTTGCTGAAACGCAGATTGCTGCGCAGCACGAAACCGTTGTCGAAATCATGGGTGACGTTACCGCTGAGGCTGGTGCGCTCGACATCGTGGAAGTTGTAGCTGGGCTCGCCATAAAACTTGCTGCGGTCGTATTCCCGATCCAGTGGATAGCCGCCGCTGTTGGGCGAACTCTCGGTTTTCAGGTAGTCCAGAATCATCGTGGCGGACGTGTAATCCGTCGGTGCCCAGGTGAGGCCACCCATAAACAACTGGTTGTCGTCCTGCGAGTGATCGTACTCGCGATCGCTGTTCTGGCCTTTGGCAGTAAAGCGGCCGGCCAGGGTTTTCTCGTCGTTCAGCGCATCGCCGACATCGATGCCGGTCTCGACATGGTCAAACGAACCGTAGGTCACATAGCCTTGGCCAAACTTCTCGAAGCGCGGCTGTTTGGTCACGAAATTTACCGAACCGCCCGGGTCCGCAGGGCCAAACAGGGTGGAGTTGGCGCCACGCAGAATCTCGATGCGCTCATAGGCGAACGGATCTTCGCGTACGCCGCGCATTGAGCTGAGGGTCAAGCCGTCACGGTAAGTGGTGGCCTGGAAGCCGCGGATCTGGAAATAGTCGTTGCGATCATCCGTACCATAAAAGTCGCTGATCACGCCCGGCGTGTATTGCAGCGCTTCTTCCGTGGTGCTGACGCTGCGTTGCTGCATTTCCTTGTTGGTCACCACTGACACCGATGCCGGTGTATTGAGAATGCTGGTGGCCACCTTGCCGCCAACCCAGAGTTCCTTGGCGACCACCGAGTTGGCGTCGTCGTCGGCACTGACCCGAACCTTGGCATTGATGATGAGCGGGGCGAGGCGGTAGTCCTCGACGGCCGTTGCGTCGAGCTCCAGCGGGCCGGCGGTTTTTGCTTGAGGGGTCAGCAGGTAAGCATTTGGGCCTTGCTGTTCGATCTGCAACTCGCTGCCCTGGAGCAAGGATGACAGCGCTGCCGAGGTATCGAGCGTGCCATTCACGCCAGCCGTGGTGCGGTTCGCCACACTCGAGGCGTCGAAGGAAAGGCTGATGCCAGCTTCGCGCGCAAAACGGTCAAGCGCCGGCGCCAGTGGGCCGGGGGCGATATTCCACTGTTTGACTTGATCGCTGTGGTCAGCGCCCGAGGTTTGCGCCAGCGATGGCAATGCGTAGCTGCTCACGATCAAACCCAAGATCGCACCGTGCATGGCACGACTTAATGGATGGCGCTGTGAAACCGGGGACGAACTCATTTTCTCGCTCCAAGAAAGGACATCGGCAGACTGGCCTGTATTCCGGCCTTCCTTACAGGTCGAACGAGAATGAGAAACCACCTCATTATTTTTCAGGTAGCGAAAAAATATTCGGGTGGAGTCAGGTGGCAGCGGTTACGGTGACCCAATAACGGGTTCGGTAATCAATGTGCAGGCGCAGTGACTGCGCGATCAATGCCAGGACCCGATCGTTGTCGGCGAGCTGGAAAGTGCCGGAAACGCGACGATCAGCGACCTCTTCGGCGCAGCGCAGGACTCCTGGGCGATAACGCGACAACTCTGCGATGAAGTCACCAAGGCGCATATGGTTCGCACTGATCACACCGTCACCCCAACCCCATGGATCAAGGCCGTTGTCCCTGAACCTTCGGGCGTCACTTGATGTGAACAGCAGTTGGTTACCTGCCAGGACGTTGCGGCTCGCAGACGCTTGACCGGAACCGGTGAAAACCGTGACTGATCCCTCCTGAGCCGCGACCAGCGTGCCGTCGTCACGCTCGCGGACCAGAAAGCGCGAGCTATGGGCTCGCATCATTCCGTCGCGTGATTGCACCCAGAGTGGTCGCGCTTGCGGCGAGTGTTGATCCGCACCGACATTCACGATGATTTCACCACGGCGCAGGATGATCAGGCGCCGCTGGGCGTCGAAATCGCTGTCGACGGCGCTGTCGCTATTGAGCAGGATAAGGCTGCCATCATCGAGTTGGAAACGTCGTTGCTCGCCGGTGCTGCTGCGCTGCTGTGCAAGCATGGAGGGCAGGGGGGTGTAGTCGCGGCCGAGCCAGGCTGCCGTGCCGACGGTCGCCAATACGCCCAGTAGCTTCAGGCTTTCCCGCCGGCGCATTCCATGTTGGGCGCCCTTAAGGGTTTGTCGAGCCAGTTGAGCTGGCACGCCTTCAAATTCATCGCCAAGCGTTTCCACACGCTGCCACGCCAATCCATGCTCCGGGCGCTGCCGCAGCCAGTGCTCGAACGTGCGCTGTGTCTGTTCATCGGCTTGATTGAAGCGAAGGCGCACCAGCCATTGGATCGCCTGCTCGACAATGGCCGGATCCAGCGCCTCGGGCTCAGGCCTCGACATAACGCAAGCGATAGCAATGTTGCAGGGCCGTGGCCAGATCGCGCTCCACCGTCGCGCGGGAAACACCGAGCTTTTCGGCGATTTGCGCGCAGGTCAGACCGTCGAGTCGGGCAAATAAAAACGCCTGGCGTACTCTTGGTTTAAGCGAGTCGAGCAAACGGTCTATGCGCTCGAGCGCATCGAGAATCATCAGCCGGCTTTCTTCCGATGGAACCTCGTGTTGCGGCAGCAAGGTGATGCTTTCCAGGTAGGCACGTTCGAGTTCGCGACGACGATACTGATCAATCATCAGACCGCGGGCAATGCTGCTCAAATAGGCGCGTGGCTCGCGCAGGGCGCCGGACTGATGGCGGTGTTTGAGCACACGCACAAAGGTGTCCTGCGCCAGATCTGCGGCGTTGTCGCGACAGCCGATGCGCCGAATCAGCCAGCCCTGTAACCACGAAAAGTGGGTGCGATAGAGCAGCCCTGGATCTGCAGTACCTAGTGTTTCATCGCTACGCATCGGCATCCCGGGACATACATGATTGATAATGAATCGCATTCTACTCAGGCGATTGATCTTAGGCAAACATGCGCAGCTCAGCGCCTGCATGCAGGCGAATGGCATGGTTGTGCAGGAACTACGAGTGGAAGATGCGTCCGGCAATTGGATAGATTGAACGCTCGCCGTCCCGAGTGGCTTGCCTTCTAAAGGGAGAGGACGTTGCCCGGGCTCACATCTGCGAACCAATCGACCAGCATGTCCGTCAGCACCCGTATCTTTCGCGCAGGGTGCTGGCTTTGGGGGCGAACAATGTAAATACCCGCCGGAACAGGGGGATATCTGTGCATGACGGACACCAATGCGCCAGATTTGATGTGCTCGTCGATGACGCTGTCAGAAAGGTACCCAAGACCCAGACCTGCAACGGCTGCCGCGGCGAGCGCGACAGGATTGTCAGCCTTGAAGCGCCCTTGGGGATTAACCATGATGGACTTTTGGCCATCCATAAACCGCCAGGTTTCCGCACCTTGCATAAGAGATTCATGCGCAAGAATCTCGTGGGGAGCCTCTGGCGCTCCATGTGTACTCACATAGCCTGGGCTTGCCACGAGTTTGCCGTGAATGCTGCCCACACGCTTTGCGATGAAATTGGAGCTCTGTAAATGGCCGACCCGAATAGCACAATCGAAGCCCTCGCCAATCAGATCGACGATACGATCGCTGTAACTTGCATGAATGTGCAGGAGAGGGTGGCGTCGCCCCATTTCAGCAAGCACGGGGGCAATATGTGTCGGGCCGTACGAGATCGGTGCTGCGATCCGGAAGCGACCTCGAAGGTCTCCATCTGGAACAATGGCGTCCCTGGCCGCGTCAAACTCAGCGACGATCCGCGCCGCATACTCTCGCAAGGCGGCTCCCGCTTCGGTGACAGCAGCACCACGGGTTGTCCTGGCCAATAGCTGCACACCCAGTTGGGTTTCCAGCTTCAGAAGCCTGCGGCTTATTATCGATTTCGCAACACCCAGTCGCCGGGCCGCCGACGAAACACCGCCCGCGTCGGCTACCTCGACGAAGGTTCGAAGATCATCAATATCCAATGCTTCCTGCCTCTGCAAATGGCCATTAGTGCGTTTCAACCCCTGACCAACAGTCCATGGCTGCCGTCCACTGCGGACAGCTGCCTGAGCGTTAGTCAAGCGATCGCACCGCCGTCCACGGTCAGGATGGCGCCAGTGATCAGGCTCGCGGCAGGACTGGCCAGATAGACCACCGCACTCGCAACCTCGCGAGGCTCGCCAAAACGTCCCAAGGACGACAGGCTCCGCTGAAAGTCGCCGGCGGGGCCGAAGGCTGGATTTGCGTCGGTGTCGACCGATCCCGGCTGAACAAGATTAACGGTTATGCCGGTGGGGCCGAGTTCACGTGACAAACCCCGGGTGAATGCGAGCAACGCCGACTTGGACATTGCATAGGCTGTTACACCCGCAAAGGGCACCCGCTCTGCCAGTCCCGAGCCAATTGTGATGATTCTTCCGCCAGCGGGCAGATGCGGGATGACCGCCTTTGCGAACAGGACGGGGCCTCGCACGTTGATATCCATCAGTGCTTGATAGTCGTCTACATCAATGTCGGCGATCATTCCGTTCAAGCCGATAGCCGCGCTATTGACGAGAATATCGAGGCCGCCCAGCGTCGAGATGGCCTGCGCGACTGCGCATTCAATGGCTTGCGGGTTGGCACTGTCGGCTTGAATCGCGATAGCACGACGCCCTTTATCAGCGATGAATTTGGCCACTGCCTCAGCTTTTTCCGTCGACTGCTGGTAGGTGAACGCAACATCGGCGCCATTCTCTGCCAGTGCCACTGCGATAGCGGCGCCGATCCCGCGAGCTCCTCCCGTCACCAACGCACGTTTTCCTTCCAAATCGATCATTACTCACCTGTCTGGCATGCAGTTATTTGGCCGCGCGCATTCACCAGGGATGGTGCAAGCGTGCCGATACGGGGGCGGATATTAGGGATCCAGTTCCTTGGTTTGTAGTCTCGTGGGTTGTATTACTGTGTCGCACAAATCGGAACATCCAACCGGGTGTTGGCGTTATTCGCGAGTGAGGAATGAAACTTTGGAGAAATATTCGGGTGCGCTGATCAGGACTGGACGTATTAGCCGCGATAGCTCTGATGGATCAATAAGTAAGCCTGGTATCCATACTTTGCTTTCAGGACTCACTCTAAGGGAGCTTGCAATCGGGTCTTTCAGCTCTGTGGCGACTCAGGAATATGTGCCGCCTGGTCGCAGTATTCAAGCAGCAATTCGGTGAGCACCCTTATCTTTCGCGCAGGGTGCTGGCCTGGCGGTCGAACTACATAAGCGCCTGCTGGAGGCGGCGGATAATCCGTCATGATCGCTACAAGTGCGCCGCTCGCCAAATGCTCATGCGTGACCCAGTCAGGTAACCAGGCAATGCCGATGCCGGCCAAAGCTGCGGCCAGCAATGCGGTGCCATTGTCGGCTTTGAACGTTCCCTGCGGGCGCACCGTAACCATCGTGTCACCATCCATGAATGACCACGATTCATTGCCTTGCATCAGTGCTTGGTGGCTGACGACTTCGTCGGGTGTTTCGGGCGCTCCATGCGCCTTGATATAGACGGGGCTTGCCACCAATTGGCCAAAGATCGGTCCGATACACCGGGCGATCATGTTGGAATCGGGCAGGTAGCCCACCCGTATCGCGCAGTCATACCCCTCGGCGATGAGGTCAACGAAACGATCGGTGTAGTTCGTTTGCACATGAAGCTGTGGGTGACGCCTGGCCATTTCCGCGAGGATCGGCGCGAAATGTATTGGCCCCAAAGTCAGGGGCGCGGCGATCCGCAGGCGGCCACAAAGCTCGCCGGAAGGCAAGATCGCATCGCGTGCCGACTCGGCCTCAGCGCATATTCTGGCGGCGTAGTCGCGGAAGGTCGCCCCAGCTTCGGTAAGGGCCGCACCGCGGGTGGTACGCGCCATCAGTTGCACGCCCAGCTCTGCTTCCAGGCGGGCAAGCCGGCGACTGACGATAGATTTCGACGTGCCCAGGCGCGTTGCCGCACGGGAAATGCCGCCGGCATCGGCCACTTCTACAAAGGTTTCAAGCTCTTCTATATCCATTTCCACGTTCCTTTTTTTGTCACGCAGCTACGCACGGAATGCGACTACCAGAACGTACATCTGAACTGCACATTACGGAGTTCGCGCCTTGGCGCCAATAGCGGTTCCCGGGGACGTCCTGATCTGTGCGTACATGGGGCCACTTTTCGAGCGGCCGGCAGTGCGTGCGAGTGTCGACAAGCTGCTACAGGATGTATTGCGGGGGCGTATACGGGTTGTCATTGAACGGGCCTTTACCCTATCGCAGGCTGCTGCGCATGACTTCGCGGAGCTAAGCAAACCGCTGGGGCGCGTCGTCATGAAGCCGTGAAGCCATCGCCAGAGAATGGCAGCAAAAACCGTGGCGTTCCTCATTCCGCGACACAGTTAGTCATTCGCTGCTACTACCCGAAGGTTTGAGGGCGCTGCACAGTGCATGAGGCATCGCCGCTCATAAGGCGCGCTGCACGGAAACTGATCCCGCAAATAAACGTGCCAACCCACGGCAACAAGAGGATGGATTAATGGCTTTTCGTAACGGTCTTGCTTCGCTTCTTCGTCCAGAAGACTCCGTACTTGTGTTGATCGACCACCAGCCTTTTCAACTCACCAATCTCAATAGCCACGATCCGCACGCAGCGGTCAACTGTGCGACAGCATTGGCGAAGGCTGCGAAGGCGTTTAACGTCCCGACCATTCTGACCAGTGTGATTGCCGAGCGTGGCGGTTGGATCTTTCCGCAAATCACCGACGTTTTCCCCGGTCAGGAGGTGATTGACCGAACGCTCATCAATACTTGGGAAGACAAGAAAGTAGTGGACGCGGTCAAGGCAACAGGCCGCAAGCAATTGGTCCTGGCTGGCCTGTGGACTGAGGTCTGCGTCGCCATGCCAGCGATTCAAGCACTAGGCGAGGGCTGGGACGTTACCGTGGTCACCGACGCGTGCGGTGGCGTTTCGGTCGAAGCCCATCAAGTCGCAATCCAACGCATGGTCGGCGCCGGGGCAAATGTCATGACCTGGTTGGCAGTCATGGCTGAATGGCAACGCGACTGGGCACGCCTCGATACGGCAGGCGCTGTAACCGATGTGCTTCTCCAGCATGCTGCAGGTAGCGGCATTGCTTATCTGTGGGAGCAGCAATTGCTCGACACGCCGGTACCCGCTGAAGGTTGATCAGCACGGGAGTGAGGGGCCAGTGAAGTACCGCTTTGCCAGGGAGGCGCCCCATTCCCGCGTTCATCGACGGCCGATACTGAAGGCGTGCATTCGCAATCTGCTGGGATATTGCGAATGACCAATACCTAGTCCAACACAGCACATGGCCGGCTCGGGCCAGATCACCAACATTAAGCCTGGCTGACTTTGGCGCTTGGTAACTGCCTTCATCTGCCCGCGAAGCCCGTGCACCGTCATGTCTTTGCATCGGGAGGCCCGCTGGCTCTGCGTAGCAATGCACTAAAATCCCTTCATATCGCGATCGATTGTTTCGGTGCTTTCACTCGGCGCCACAGCTTGATCAAGACCGCTCAAAACAATAATCGAGGTCTCTCTCAATGGCTGTCAGTTACAACCCTGAGCTCCACTATTCCGGCTTTCACGACCTGAGCGACCAGGTTCGTTTTCAAAGCACGGAAGGCAAGATCTGGTTTGGCGAGCAGCGCATGTTGTTGATGCAGGTATCGGCGATGGCTAATTTTCGCCGTGAACTCATCAATAGCCTCGGCGTCGACCGCGCCAAGGGGTTCTTCTTGCGCCTTGGCTACCAGTCTGGACTCAAGGATGCGGAAATGGCCCGCAAGCTCAGACCAGACAGTCCGCAGTTGCAGATGTTTCTGGTCGGCCCGCAACTGCATTCCCTCAAAGGTATGGTCAATGCGAAACCCATTCAGTTAGAGCTGGATCAGGAGAGCGGCCATTTTTATTGCGAGCTCGAATGGATTGACTCCTTTGAGGTCGAGACTTGCCTGACTGAAGTCGGCCTGATGGAGGAACCAGTCTGTTGGTCTTTGTTGGGCTACGCCTGTGCGTACAGTTCTTCATTCATGAAACGCGAAATCATCATCCAAGAAACGACCTGTCGCGGATGCGGGGATGAGCGCTGCATCATTATTGGTAAACCTGCCGAGGAATGGGAGAACGCCGCAGAATTCAGACAGTACTTTCAAGCCGACCCAATCATCGAGGAGCTGTATGAACTGCAATCACAGATCAGCTCTCTGCGTAGAAGCCTGGAGAAGCAGGAAGCTCAATTCTATGGAGTAGGGCGCTCGCCTGCCTATTTGAAGGTATGCAAGATGATCGACAAGGCTGCCAAAGGAAAAATTTCCGTCCTACTGCTCGGAGAAACTGGCGTCGGCAAGGAGGTCATCGCACGGAGCGTGCATCTGCGCAGTGATCGCGCCGAGCAAGCGTTTGTCGCAGTGAACTGCGCTGCCATTCCTCAGGACCTGATTGAAGCCGAATTGTTTGGTGTTGAGAAAGGCGCTTTTACCGGCGCCAATCAAACCCGCCCAGGACGCTTTGAACGGGCCAACGGAGGGACGATTTTTCTAGACGAGGTGGTGGAGCTGACGCCCAGAGCGCAGGCGACATTACTTCGGGTACTGCAAGAGGGTGAACTGGAACGGGTAGGCGATTCCCGAACCCGCAAGATCAATGTGCGAGTCATCGCTGCTACCAATGAAAGCCTCGCCGACGCCGTCGAAGCGGGCCGGTTTCGCGCCGATCTTTATTACCGCTTGAATGTGTTTCCGGTGCAGATTCCCCCACTGCGCGAGCGACTTGAAGATCTGCCACTGCTGGCCGAGCACTTTATAAGCAAATTTCACTTGCAATATCACAAGCGAACGCTGGGTTTATCAGACAAAGCTCTTGAATTGTGTCGCCGCTACGCCTGGCCGGGGAATATTCGCGAATTGGAAAATACGATTGAGCGTGGCGTCATCCTGACCGACAGCAACGAGACCATAGGCCAGGATGCACTCTTTGCAGTCTTCCCAAAAACAGACGATTCGCACGGTGATCGTCTCAACTCTGATGGCGCGTTAGTTCAGGCTGGCGGTGAAGAACCTTGTCCCGATTGGGTTACGCAGATCTTTGATAAAAACATCAGCCTGGATGCTGTGGAAGAACGGCTGATGCGCCGCGCCATGGAGCTTTCACACCAAAACGTCTCGCAAGCCGCTCGCATGCTCGGCTTGACCCGGCCGGCACTGGCCTATCGCCTGAAGAAAAGCGGCTTGTTGCATGACGAGAGTCTTGAGTGACTTTGCGTGGCCGCCTGGCGGTTCACCGTGGACCACGCTTGAGCTGGATTGATCAAATCAACAAAACCTCGCCGAGACTTCATCAAATGATCAAACAAGCCCTTCGATAAACTCCGAGCCCGATACTCGCGACATCACATTAAGTTATATGTTATTGATAAATATCGATTTATATAAGTTTTATAAAATTGGCATAGCCCTTGCTCCAGTACCAATTGTCGCTTTTCGACGCGTAGCAATTTGCAACATGGGTTGGATGACCGCGAATCGCAAAATCGTACTCATAAATGGAGAGTTCATGAATACTCGAAGCATCAAATTGATCACTGCAGCAATGGCGCTCGCCTCATGGTTAGTAACAATCACTCCAGCGTCGGCGCAGTCAGCTACTGAAGCGCAATCTGCTGCTTCACTAGCGGTTGTCGTGGAGTTCCTGGCCAATACCGCACCCGATAAAGTCGAAGCCGCGGCAATGAGGTTGGCAGCTCCAGACGCCACCTATGTTTCTCTAAACTTTGACAATCCAGAACTCAGAAAAATCATGCCGTGGACCGGCACAAACAAAGGTCCCAAAGCCTTTAGCTCTTTGTTTTTGCAGGTCTCAAACTACTGGAAAATCGAAGACTTTACGATTACTACCAAAATCGCTTCCGGCGAAGATGTCGCGATTTTCGGTAAGTTCACCTACCGCTCCGTGGCGGTCGGACATCTGTTCACATCACCGTTTTCCATCCATGCGAAAGTTCAGGATGGAAAGATGACCTATTTCCAGTTCATGGAAGATACCTACGCGTCTGCCAGTTCGTTCCGGCAGTCCGGTTCATGGACCGTGAAGACATCCAAAGATGCACTTCCCTTCAAGGTGGGAGCGAATTAGCCGCAGATGATGTGCACTTGCAAAAGCAGCTTGGCAAGCGTTTTTCGGGCATTTAACTGAACCCCGCGAACGCGGCTGAACAATGCTGCATTCGTAAATTCAAGGGGCTTTTCGGCACCCCTGAACTCGTCCGGAAAGTGGCTTTTAGCCCTACCAGGACGGGTAGCGTTCTGCTTGCGCAGCCACGCATAACGCCGCTTTCGTATTGCTCTACTTACCAAAGGAAATCCGCCATGTCCAACAAGTACTTAGAAATACTGACCCCGCAAAACAGCCAAGTGATTTTCATCGACCACCAGCCCCAAATGGCCTTTGGTGTGCAGTCGATAGATCGGCAGGTGCTGAAAAATAATGTCGTGGGGTTGGCCAAGGCTGCCAAAGCGTTCGGCATACCTACCACCATCACGACTGTGGAAACCGAGGGTTTCTCTGGCAATACATACCCTGAGTTGCTAGCGGTATATCCGCAGAACAAAATCCTCGAACGTACTTCAATGAACTCCTGGGATGACCAAAACGTTCGTGATGCCCTGGCAGAGTCCGCCATTGCAGGCCGTAAGAAGATCGTCGTATCCGGCCTGTGGACCGAGGTCTGCAACACGACCTTCGCACTGTCCTGCCTGCGCGATACAGACTATGAAATCTATATGGTTGCCGACGCCTCGGGTGGCACCTCGATCGACGCGCACAACTACGCCATGGACCGCATGATTCAGGCCGGTATCGTACCGGTTACCTGGCAGCAGGTGCTGCTCGAATGGCAGCGGGATTGGGCGCGCAAGGAGACCTATGAAGCCGTCATGGGGATCGTGCAGGAACATTCCGGCGCCTACGGGATGGGTGTGGATTATGCCTACACCATGGTGCATAAGGCGCCTGAGCGGGTGCAACACGGCGAGCACATCGGTCCAAACCCTGCTAAATAAATCCGTTATGCAAGAGCTGTCGCGCAGGGCTGACGCGATAACTCCACCCATCGGCGTTATTGTCCAAAACACGAGGTGGAGCATGAGGATGTATGCAGTTTAAAAGTCCAGTCAGACGTGAGTAACCGGTTCGCAAGGTTCGCTATTCCCTGAAGGCCCTGGAAACGGGCTTTATATCTGTGAGGCCTCTACCTATGACATCGCGCCGAAAACTTCTCCAGGCCGCCTCCACCTTAGCGTTAGGGGGTGTCTTTGGACGCAGCGCTTTTTCCGAAACTCTAAGTAGGGAAGGGCCGAATATGACCGATTCCATTCCGGACATCATTTTCCACAATGGCGAGATCACTACACTGGATCGCGCCAACCCAGTCGCCCACGCCGTTGCAATCAAAGACGGCAAGTTTCTGGCTGTAGGGTCAGACCAGGAAGTCCTGGCGCTGGCTGGCTCAGCCACAAAAGTTGTCGACCTCAAGCGCCGTTGTGTGCTCCCTGGCTTAGTCGATAACCATACCCACATGGTCCGCGGCGGCCTTAACTACAATCTGGAATTGCGCTGGGACGGTGTGCGTTCACTGGCTGACGCCATGGACATGCTCAAGCGCCAAGTGGCTAACACACCAGCACCGCAGTGGGTTCGCGTGGTAGGTGGCTTCACTGAACACCAGTTCGCTGAAAAGCGTTTGCCAACCATAGCCGAGATCAATGCGATCGCGCCCGATACACCTGTATTTCTTCTGCATCTCTATGACCGGGCCTTGCTCAATGGTGCGGCCTTGCGCGCGGTCGGCTACACCCGAGATACCCCCGAGCCACCAGGCGGGAAAATTTACCGCGATGCCAATGGTGCGCCTACGGGCCTGCTGTTGGCCACGCCCAACGCGACGATCCTTTACGCCACGTTGGCCAAGGGACCGAAGTTGCCCTTCGACTATCAGGTCAACTCCACTCGCCATTTCATGCGCGAGCTCAATCGCTTGGGTGTGACAGGGGTTATTGATGCGGGCGGCGGTTTCCAAAACTATCCCGACGATTACGCAGTGATCCAGAAGTTGGACAACGATGGGCAAATGACGGTCAGGTTGGCTTACAACCTGTTCACTCAGAAACCCAAGGAAGAGAAGGAGGATTTCCTCAAGTGGACCTCCAGCGTTAAGTACAAGCAAGGAAACGACTACTTCCGTCACAACGGCGCGGGCGAAATGTTGGTGTTTTCCGCTGCCGACTTCGAAGATTTTCGCCAGCCGCGACCGGACCTGCAGCCCGAGATGGAGGGAGAACTGGAGGAAGTTGTGCGCATCCTCGCAGAGAACCGATGGCCGTGGCGGTTGCATGCCACCTACGACGAAACCATTACCCGAGCGCTGGATGTATTTGAGAAGGTCAACGAGGACATCCCCCTCGCTGGCATCAATTGGTTCTTTGATCATGCCGAAACCATCTCGGACAAATCAATCGACCGTATCGCCGCGCTCGGCGGTGGCATCGCTGTACAACATCGTATGGCTTATCAGGGGGAGTACTTCGTCGAGCGCTACGGCGCCCGTGCGGCGCAAGCGACCCCGCCCGTAGCGCGCATACTGGAAAAAGGGGTGAAAGTGTCTGCAGGCACCGATGCCACCCGGGTTGCCTCCTACAACCCCTGGGTTTCGCTATCCTGGATGGTAACCGGTAAAACGGTGGGCGGTCTGAATCTGTACCCTCAACGAAACCTGCTTGATCGCGAAGCGGCGTTGCGGATGTGGACAGAGAATGTCGCCTGGTTTTCTAACGAAGAGGGCAAACGTGGTCGCATCCAGACCGGTCACTTTGCTGACCTGATTGTGCCAAGTAAGGACTACTTCTCTGTGCCTGAAGAGGAGATTTCATTTCTTACCGCCGATATGACCGTGGTTGGCGGGCGCGTGGTTTACGGGGCCGGCCAATTCGCCAGGTTTGACGACAACCCGCTACCGCCCGCCATGCCTGACTGGTCGCCGACGCGTACCTTTAAAGGTTATGGCGCCTGGGGAGACCCAGACGGAGCAGGCAGAAACTCGCTGGCTCCGCTGCGCGCCCAAGTCGCGGCCTCGTGCGGCTGCGCAAGCTTTTGCGGCCTGCACGGTCACGATCATGCCGGTGCATGGGGATCCAATGCTCCAGTATCGGACCCTCGAAGTTTTTTTGGTGCCTTGGGCTGCTCCTGTTGGGCCGTGTAAAAATGGGCCGGTGATCGATCAGCTATCCTATGAGGGTCATCGGCCATTACTCCTGCACTGCCAGCGCCTCAATCAATTCTTGGGTGGTCACGATTGAATGAGCGAAGGTCGGCCCGTTCAACTCGTGGGGTGCTACGTGTTTGACGCTTTTGGCTGGGAGAATGGCGGCGAGGACGTTGCGGACCATTGCGCACGCTTTTGGCCGAGTGCGCTCTAAAGAGATTACAAGGAACTATGCAGCCACAAACTCGATCACCGTCTTGCCCTTGCCGCGGCCTTCGGCGACTTGGCGAAATGCCTCGTTGACGTCTTGCGGCGCAAAGTGCTGTTGGTCCACGCGGATCGTCAGTTGACCCGCATTGGCCAGCGCAGCGGCCTCGCGCAGGATAGCGCCGTGATGTTCGCGTCCTTTGCCGGTGAGCAGTGGCGCCAGGGTGAAGACGCCCGAGTACGTGGCACTTTTGAACGATAACGGTGCCAGGCTGTGCTGGCCCCAGCCCAGGCAGCTCAGCACGTGCCCGGTATAGGCTTTCACGGCTTGGAATGATGCATCCAGCGTGCTGCCGCCGACGGTGTCGTAGACAATGTCGAACCCTTCGCCGGCGGTGTAGTGCTCGACATAATCCTCAACGCTCTGTGCCTGATAGTCGATCGCTGTAGCCCCCAGCGAGCGTATGAAGTCGAGACTGCCCGCCGAACCGGTGGCGTAGACATCGGCACCGCGAGCCTTGGCCAGTTGCACAGCCACTTGGCCGACCCCACCCGCGCCGCCATGAATCAGGACACGCTGACCAGAGCGGACATTGGCGTGATCGACCAGACCTTCCCACGCGGTGATGAATACCAAAGGCAATGCAGCCGCCTCACGCATGCTGAGGGAGTGTGGCTTGACCGCGATCAGGCGGGCATCCACGGCAATGTACTCGGCCATGGTGCCTTGGGCACCGCCGATCCCGCCGGGCATGCCGAAGACTTCCTGGCCCTGGGTGAACCCGTCGACCGCTTCGCCTACTTCGACCACCGTACCGGCAAGATCAAGGCCGAGCACGGCCGGCAGCGTTTGGCGGGCGTGAGCCCCTGCGCCGGCGGCAATTTTGGTATCGAGCGGATTGACCCCTGCGGCGTGAACCTTGACCAGTACTTGCCCCTTACCGGCAACAGGGCGGTCGATGTGACGGATGGCCAGAGGGGATTGAGCGGATTCGGCGATGGCGGCAAGCATGGAATTTTTCATGACGGGAACCTGTGTTGGGATGGACGCTTACAGATTGCCGCGCTTTAATCATTCCGATAAGAAACCCAATTTGCATATGACTTATTCCGCAAAGAGAACCAATCGTCGATGGATCTGTTCGACAGCATGCATGTCTTTGTCCGCGTCGTGGAGCGCGGGTCTTTCTCGGCGGTCGCCCGTGAACTGAACATTGGGCAGCCGGCGGTAAGTAAACAAGTGCGCGCGCTGGAGCAGTATCTGGGTGGCCCATTGTTCGCACGCAGCACTCGGCACCTGGCCCTGACCGACCAAGGTCAACGCTTCTACGACCACTGCCAGGAAATTCTTGGCCACGTCGAAACTGCCACGCGAAGCTTCACCAGTGGCCAGGAGCAGATTGCCGGCCCTTTACGAGTCGCCGCCCCGGTCAGTTATGGAAGGTTATGCATCGCACCGCTCATAGGGATTTTCCTGCAACGCCATCCTGACGTGCGGATCGACCTGCGGCTGAGTGACCACAATGAAGACCTGCTCAAGGAAAACATCGATCTGGCTATCCGCATTGGCGTAGTGAAGAGCGAGGGATTGGTGGCACTGCCACTGGGCAATAGCCCACGGCGTGTCTATGCGGCGCCCGGTTATCTGGATCTACACGGCGTGCCACGTGAGCCCAGCGAACTGTCAGGTCACAACTGCATCGGCTTCACGTTGCTGGAGCATTACGACCGTTGGCACTTTACGCACTTCGGCCAGGCGTTCGATGTAGGTATCCAGGGCAACGTCACCAGCAACAGCAGCGAGGCCATCCGCGAAATGGTGCTCTCCGGCCTGGGTATTTCCCTCTCACCGCAATGGCTGTTCACAGCTGACGTCGAGCAGGGCAGGGTGAATACCGTACTCGACAACTATCAGACCAGCGCGCTGCCTGTCAGCGCCGTACTCAGCCGCGAGCGACGACGTTCAGCGCGGACGATGGCGTTCATCGATTTTCTACGCGAGCAATTGTTGTAGCAGCGCCTTGTGATACGCCGTCCGCTGCTTTCTTCTCCGGGACCCTAAAACTGTCTGATGACAGTCCCAAGTCGATTACTGCCGTATTTTTCCATCTACCAGACATTTGATGCGGCCGAGTATTGGCACGGCAGCACGTGCCGGGAGATCAGCTCATGAGCGTACGCCTGCGGCCTGCTGCAACCGCCGCACCGCGTCCCGGGCCTGGGCGCCGAGTTCGGCCAGGTCGAAGTCAGGCAACTGGTCATCGTGTACGGTCAACCGGCCACCGACCAGCAAGGCGCGCAAGGTCGGGCGTCCTCCGCCCACCACCGGCCCGATCGCCGGGTCATGCAGGCCGAAGTATCGCGGCTGGTCCAGGCGGTAGATCGCCAGGTCGGCCGCCATGCCCACTTGCACCCTGCCCACGGCGTCCAGCCCCAGTACCCGAGCCCCGCCAGACGTACCCCAGCGCACCACGTCTTCCACCGTGGCCGCGCTGGCACCGCCTTCCTCGTCACCGCCGGCATAACGCGGGCGGGCCTGTTCGCCAAGTCTGGCCCGTTGCATCAGCCAGGCGGCGTGGGTTTCGCTGATCATGTCGCAGGCCTCGTTGGAGGCAGCGCCATCCACGCCAATCGACACCGGCATTCCCGCAGCCTCCATGGCCACCACATCGGCAATGCCACTGCCCAGGCGGCCATTGCTTTGCGGGCAATGGGCAATGCCCGTACCGCTGGCCCCGAGCATGCGGATTTCCTCGGCATCGAGTTTCACCAAATGCGCGAACCACACGTCCGGGCCGAGCCACTCGTGCTCGGCACAGAACGCCACTGGCGACATGCCGTGGCGTTGCTGCACCTCATTTTGATATTCGACGGTTTCGCTCAGATGGCTGTGCAGGCGAATGCCCAGTCGCCGTGCGACCCGGGCGGTTTCGCGCAGGTGTTCGGCAGGCATAGAGTAGGGCGGGCTGGTGGGCGCCATCACCACCCGCCGCCAGGCATCGGCGGCCGGGTCGTGGTAGCGCCGCACCAGACGCTCGACGTCGTCCAGGTATTGCTCCAGGGTCTCCGGCCCGGCCACGGACTTGCCTTCGGCTTGCCGTGCTTGCGTGGCGCCGCCACGGCAGAGGACAAACCGTAGCCCCAGCCGTTCGGCTTCCTCGAACAGCACCTCGGCACTGTCGAAGTCCATGCCCGGCAAGTACAGGTAATGATGGTCTGCGACGGTGGCGCAGCCGGATCGTGCCAATTCGACCAGGCCAATGCGCGCGGCGAGGCGAAAGCTTTGCTCGTCAAACGCGCCGCGATAGCGATAGGGCACGGCACCCAGCCAGGCTCCCAGACTCTGGTCGATACCAGCGGGAATGCCTTTGAGCAGCGACTGAAACAGGTGATGGTGGGTATTGACCCACGCCGGGTAGACCACGCAATCGGTGGCATCCAGCACTCGCTCGCCGGGCTGGGGTTGCAGGGTGCCGATGGCGCTGATGCGGCCGTCGACGATACGGATATCAGGCCCGGCGTGGCGCGCCGCCGCACCGGACAAGCCGGTGAGGATGGCGCTGGCGTTACGTACCAGCCAGCTATTTTGAATCTTCATGTGAGGCTCCATACGCCGCGCCTGCGGCGGATTCAAAGGGTCAGCCGAGTTCGCTTTCGTGCCAGTTGCGCAGGCTCAACCGGGCCAGCACGGCCATCAGGCTGAATAACGCGACACCGGTCAAGGCGATCAGCAGCAGAGCAGCGAACAGCCTTGGAATATTCAGTTGAAAGCCGGCCTGGAGGATCTGATACGCCAGCCCTGCACCGGTGCCCCCGGTGCCGGCAACGAACTCCGCCACCACCGCGCCGATCAACGCCAGCCCGCTGGCAATGCGCAGCCCGGCAAAAAAACACGGCAGGGCGCTGGGAATGCGCAGGCGCAACAGCACCTGCCAGCGGCTGGCGCGGTTCAGGCGGAACAGATTGAGCAGGCCGGGGTTGACGCTGCGCAGTCCGAGTACGGTGTTGGCGATGATCGGGAAAATCGCCACCAGGGTCGCGCAAATAATCAACGCCAGCGTGGTGTTGCTGCACCAGATGATGATCAGCGGTGCCACGGCCACCACCGGCGTCACCTGCAACAGGATGGCGTAGGGAAACAGGCTGGCTTCCAGCACGCGGCTCTGCACAAACACAAAGGCCGCCAGGGTGCCGATAAGCACCGCCAGGGCAAACGAGAAAAAAGTGATCTTCAAGGTCATCCACAACGCACCGAACAGCATCGGGCCATCGCTGACAAGGGTGCGGCCGATATCGACCGGGGAAGGCACCAGATACACCGGCACCTTCCAGGCCACGCATGCCAGTTGCCACAGACCCAGCAACACCGCGCCGAGCAGCAGCGGCGAGACGATGCGCAACACCGTGGGGTGACGTAACCAGGGAGTAAAGGACGAGTTCATGATCGGGCTCTCAGTGAAGTCAGCAAGAATCGCCATTGGCCTCGGCCAGCAGCCGGGACAGGCGTGCGCACTGCGCGATAAAGGCCGGGGAGGTGCGGTAGGCCTCGTCTCGTTCCAACGGGCCGTCGATTTCGATGTCGGCGATTACTCGGCCCGGGCGCGCACCCATCACCACCACCCGCGATGACAGGTAGACGGCCTCGAAAATGCTGTGAGTGACGAACACCACGGTCAGGTCGCGGCTAGCCCACAGCTGACGCAGGTCGCTGTCGAGCTTGTTGCGGGTGAACTCATCCAGGGCGCCGAAGGGCTCGTCCATCAGCAGCAGATTGGGCTCGGTGGCCAAGGCCCGGGCGATGGACGCGCGCATTTGCATGCCGCCGGACAGTTCCCGCGGGTACACCTGGCTGAAGCGGTCCAAGCCGACAAGGGCAAGGGCGGCGTCGACTTTTGGCTGGCTATGGGCTTTGGGCACATTGGCCAGATCCAGCGGCAGGCGCACGTTGTCGCTGACCTTCGCCCAAGGCATCAGGGTCGCCTCCTGGAACACCATCGCCAGGCTTTGCCCTTGGGTCGGGCTGGCCGGGCTGTCCTTGCCCCACCAACGCACGTGGCCTGCGGAGGGTTTTTCGAGGCCGGCAAACATTTTCAGCAGAGTGCTCTTGCCGCAGCCCGAAGGGCCAAGCAATGAAACGAACTCGCCGCGCTGAATGGCCAGCTTCACCCGGCTCAAGGCCTGGGTGCCATTGCTGTAGGTTTTTTCCACCTGATTGGCGAACAGCGGTGTTTGCACGCCGACGCTGTCGGCCCGGGGCAACGCTTGTGGCAGGGCGTTGGCCCCAGTTATGGTTTGCATCAACATAGCGCTCTCCCCTTGGGTCATGAGCGTCCGGTAAAGCCCCGGCACACCGGGGCGCTGACTTCAATGGCTGAGGAACACTTCACTTTCACCGTGAGCTTCGAGCAGGCCCAGCAGTTGCCGACGAATCACCAGGCCAGGCTTGTCAGACGGCATGTGCAGTTCCACTCGCCGGCGAGTATCGACACAGGCGTCGTAATCGGTGGCTTCGAGGATGTCGCGGTCTTCGGCGGTGATCGCTGCGTCCCAGTCGATCAGTTCCTGGGTCGAGCATTGCTCTTCGCTGTCATTGCGGTACAGCCACTGGACCAGCATCAGTCGCCCGTCTTCCATGGGTGTCGCGCAGTTGTAGATGATGTGGTGGATGCCGCTGTCCGGGTACATGCAGCCAAAGCGCCGGGAGAAGGGCAGGTAATAGCGGTTGATCAAATGGCGCTGGGTGATCGGCTCGCGGGTCCCGGTGATGCGATAGCTTTCCTCAGGATTGCGGATCGGCACCCGAGTCTCCGCCTCGAAGCCGTAGTCGGTTTCGCGAAACTCGTAGCCGGCCGGCGCGGGCTGGTCGAAAAGGCCGAAGTTGGCTTTGTGGACGAAGGAAAAATGCGAGTTGTCAAAGGAGTTTTCCATGACCCGCAGCGGGCTGGTTTTCCACTCTTCATAAAACTGGAAGATGCGCCGGTAGCCCGGGGCGCCATCCTCGGGAAACTCAGGGATTGGTTGCAGAGGATCGTCGAGGGCAACCCAGGCGTAGCCGTATTTTTCCTGGCAGTGAAAGGCCTGGACCGAGGCGCCCGGCGGAATCATGCCAGCGGGGTTTTGCGGGATCTTCACGCAGGTGCCGGTGCAGTCGTATTCCCAGCCGTGATAGCCGCAGGCGATGTTGCCGTCCTCGCTGACAAAACCTTTCGAGAGCTTGGCGGTGCGGTGGCAGCAACGGTCGCGCATGGCCACCGGGGTGCCGTCGGGGCGCTTCCACAGCACCAGCGCCTCACCGAGTAAAGTGAAGGGCTGCGGGCCGGCATCCAGCGAGGTCATGGGCAGCAGGGCATACCAGAAGCGGCGCAATACAGGTTGTTTGGTGACCAACATAACAAGTGTCCTCACGGTATTCGTTCAGCCGGCTCTTGGGCTCGGGCTCTGGGTTCAGCAGTCTCGCAATCAGGCTCAGCGGCTGGCGGACTGTTCGGCGCCAGGCAGTACCTTCAAGTCCTCGACGAAGCGCGTGGTGTAGGCCTTCTGCCAAGGCGCATCGGCACCGAGCAGGCCGGCTTCGACCATGAAATTGCGCGTGGCCTGCCAGCGCGCATCGCTCATCACGCCGATGCCTTGGGTGGCGGCATCACCGCCGGTGACCAGGCGGTATTGCTTGAGCGTCGACAAGCCCCAGGCGAGCAATTCATCGCTCATGTTCGGGTTGTCGGCCTTGATCAGGCGGTTGGCGCTCGGGTTGTCGAGGTAGCGCTTCCAGCCCTCCATCGAGGCGCGAACAAAGCGCTGGACTCGCTCAGGATGCTGATCGATCACATCCTGGCGAGTCGCCAGCGTCGAGCCGTACGGCGGGTAACCAGCGTCGGCGAACAGGAAGAAGTTGGCTTTCTCCCCGGCCTTCAACGCCTGGAACAACTCGGAGCTGGCATAGGCCTGCTGCGTGGTGTTGGCGTTCGCGAGGAAGGGTTGCAGGTTGAAGGTGTAGGGGCGGGCCTGGCTGTCCTTGAGCTGGTATTTTTCCTTGAGCCACGGCCACCACGTTTGCTGGCCTGAGGTGGACACCAGCACCTGTTTGTTCTGCAAAGCATCCAGGCCGCTCACATCGGCATGGGTCAGCAGACCCTGAGGATCACCTTGAAAGGGTGCGGCCACGGCCACCACCGGCAGGCCTTGCTCCACACTCTTGAGAATCTGCAAGTCGTAGTTGACGATGAAATCGGCCTGCTTGTTGAGCAGCAGCTGCATGCCATTGACCTGCGGGCCACCCATGCGGATGGTCACGTCCAGGCCTTCTTTTTCATACAGTCCATCCGCCAGGGCCTGGTAGAAACCGCCCTGTTCAGCTTGGGCATACCAGGAAGTAAGCAGCACCACCTTGTCATTGGCCAAAGCCAGTGGAGACGCGATCAGGGCGGCGGGCACAAGCGCCGTGGCCAGTAGCGAGCGAAGCGGTTGACCCAAGGCAAAGCGAATTTTCATGATGTGTTCTCCACAACGATTCGAAAACCGCCGCGCGCCAATCGGCACGCCAGCGAGGGACCGATTGGAGAGAACAAGGGGAGGAGAGAGGGCGTATATGCGTAGTTACACGGCTGACACTTCTCTCTTGCCCGGGGCGCTGGCGCCGCGTTCAAGCATCCAATCGGACGTACGCCCACAGGGAGGGGCGCAAGAGCAATGCCCGGTGCCATTGCTGGCACTGACCGCTTCTACTCGAAAGTGGTAATAGCCAAAAGTGTGCCAAGCCGTCGCAGGCCCGCCCTCATGGGATCCGGCGGGCGAGGCAATCAGCAGGAGGTGGGCAGGCGATTCGCAACGGTGCGAATTCAAGTGGGCGCGCCTCAATCTGGTGCGCAACCGATGGCTGCAAAGTATTCAGTTTTACGTAGAGATTGTGCTGAATGAAGGTTGAAGATTGTATTCGCTCAGTTGGCACAACCCCTGCTTAGTCCGGAATCGAGTAGAAGCGGTCAGCACAGAGGGCTCTCAACAGAACCCGAGGTGCAGGGCATTGCTCTGGCGGCATTACGCCGCGCACCCGGCAAGGGTCGCCCCTCGTTAACTTGAGGGCCAGAGCAGCTGCTTGATCCGCAGCTCGGGCATGCCTTGCCGGTGATATCCGCCAATCACCTGACAAGGGCAGCCCATGACAGCATCGCGTATTCCATTACTTGCACCTTCACTGCTGCGTCGCAGCCTGGCGCCGCTGTTAGCTCTGGCCAGCGCCGGCGCCGAAGCTGGCCCTCTGTTGTGGAACGACAACAGCTTGAGCTACCTCTACGGCCAGCATTTCAAAGTCGACGGCACTGGCGACGATACTCAGCAAACGCTCAGCTTCGAACACGCCAGCGGCTGGACGTGGGGCGATATCTTCATGTTCGTCGACAACAAATGGTCCAGTGGACTCTCGGGTGCCGACGGCCATTCCTACTACGGTGAATTCTCCCCACGGCTGTCGCTGGGCAAAATCACTGACCGCTCCCTGAGCTATGGCATCGTCAAGGACGTCCTCATCGCCGCCACCTACGAGCGCGGTGAGAACCGCAATCGCAAATACCTGCTGGGTCCCGCTGTCGACCTCGTGCTTCCAGGCTTCGATCGCTTTTCCCTGAATACCTACTACCGCAAACCCGACGGCATCACCGGTAAGGCCTCAGGTCAATGGCAGATCAACCCGACCTGGTCCATGACCCTCCCGGTGGGTCGCTCCGACATTCTTTTCGACGGTTATCTGGAGTGGTACGTCAACGACGTCGGCAACAAAGGCACCTCCAACTATGTGGCCAGGAGCTTTCACTTCAACCCACAAGTCAAATACGACGTGGGCAAGGCGCTGGGGCAACAGCAAAAACGTTTTTATGCGGGACTTGAGTGGGATTACTGGTCGAATAAATACGGGATTGAAGACACAAGCGGATTCCCTACCGACCAGAACGCGTTGAGTCTCTTGCTCAAGGTGCATTTCTGACGGGGCCGATCGCCCATTGCAGAAAGCGGCCTTGACGCACCACCTCGGCAAACTGGCGAAATCGGTGAGGTTCATCGCCGCTACCCCTGCGCTGCCAGCGCCTCAATCAATTCCTGGGTGGTGACGATTGAATGAGCGAAAGTCGGCCCGTTCAACTCATGGGCGGCGTACATCATTTCTGGACGGAAAGCGGCGGTCGCATCGCGCACCAGCGTGACGTGGTAGCCCAATTCCGAGGCGTAGCGGGCGGTCGCTTCGATGCAGGTGTTGGCGAGCAGGCCGACGATGATCACGTGAGTGATGCCTTTCTGCTTCAGGCGAAAATCAAGGTCGGTATTGGCAAAGCCGCTGGAGCCCCAATGTTCCTGCACGACAATGTCGCCGTCCTTCGGCGCGAAATCGGGATGCCATTCGCCGCCCCACTCACCGCGTGCGAAGTGGTGCATGTGCATGATTTTGCATTGGGTCGGTGTTGGATGGTCCCAGCCTTTGTAGTCGCCATGTTCCCAGCGGTGGTGCGGCACGATGACCACCTGAATGTTCTGCGCCCGTACGGCGCGATCAAGGGCCCGCAGGTTGTCAAGCAGCCCGACCTGTTCGGCAATCGGCTTGATCAAGGGGAAGACCTTGCCGTTGTCCGAAAGAAAATCGTTGTACGGATCGACCAGCAGATATGCGGTCCGGTTCAGCGGATAAGAGCCGTTCGACATGACGATGTACTCCACGCAAGTTGAGTGACCGATGCCGTGGGCTCGCCCGGGCATCGTGCTGGTAAATCGCTTTGTCAGGCTACGGCGGACTCTCGTGCCACTTGCCTGAGGATTTGTTCGTATTCCTTGACGGATAGCGATCCGGACACCAACTGACGACCGTTCAGTACCAAGGCCGGGACCGAATTAATCCCGCGCTCAAGGTAAAAACCTTCAAGTTCACGGACCTCGAGAGCGAACGCCTCGCTAGTCAAAATCTCGCGGGCGCGGGTGGTTGAAAGTCCCGCTTCACCGGCCAGACGCACCAGTGTTTCGTGGTCGCTGGGGTTCTCGCCATTGGTGAAATAAGCCTCGATCAGGATTTTCTTCAGCGCGACCTGGCGGCCTTCCTGCACGGCCCAGAGCAGAAGGCGATGGGCATCGAAGGTGTTGTAGAAATGGCTGCGCTTGTCCAGGTCGAACTGAAAACCGATGGCTTTGCCGCGCGCGACGATCATTTCATTGCGCGAGGCGACTTCTTCGGCGCTGCGCCCGTATTTGCGCATCATGTGCTTGATGGCGTGCTCGCCCTCGGCCGGCATGTCCGGGTTCAGTTCGAAGGGCTTGAAGGTCAGTTCCACGGCAACCTCGTCGGCAACATTGGCGATGGCTTGTTCCAGCGCTGTGGCGCCGAGTGCGCACCAGGGGCACACGACATCCGACACAAAGTCGATACTGACGGGGAAAGTCATTTCTTCGACTCCGTCAGTTGTTGGCGGTACTCGGTGGTGGTAATTCCGGCATAGCCCCAGTTGTCGGTGTCGACCTCTTCAATAACGATATGGGTGAGGTGCGGGTCCTTGTTGAGGACGGTTTGCATGGTTTTGGTGATCTCGGCGATGACTTGGGATTTCTGTTCTTTGGTAACGCCGTCGCGAGTGATACGAACGCTGATGAAAGGCATGGGATAAGTCTCCAGTTGGCGCCCCATCGACATGATGAGGGGAGCAGTGGGATGGACTTTAGAGTGTTGCGTTCAGGGGATAAATCAGGGGCGGAGAACATCACTTATAACGCGGTGTAATCAATACAACGGGGCGCTTTGCAGAAGGTAATCGCCCTCCCTGGCTGCAGGCGCGGGGAGGGCGAATGCTACGGCGGGAGGAATCAGTTCTGCGCTTTGCTCATGCGGGTAAATAGCTCGGTTGGGACTTTCTTGCCGTTGGAAATGTACTGGTTGGTTCTGAACTTGTAGACCTCACCTTCCGAAAGGAAACCATCGTGGTTGGTGTCCATCGCTTTGAATTCTTCACCGCCCTGAGGTGCCACAGTCAGCAGTTCTTTAAGAGAGACGAGGCCATCATGGTTGGTATCTGTGCGAGCGAAAGAGTCGTCGCCACATTTGCCTTCACCGCACTTGCCTTCGGCAGTAGCGGACTTGTCGCTGGCTTCGCTGGCCCCGCATTTGCCTTCGCCACACTTGCCTTCGCCGGTTTTATCTGCCGATGCCAGTTGGTAGCCTTGGGGCAATGGCTCAACAGCAAAAGCGGCAGACGATGCCAGGCTCATGCCGCCGGCTAAAGCAATTGCGGCCAGGCCAAGACTGGTTTTGTTCGACATTGGTTTACGGTACATAGTGCTTCTCCAGATGCTTTGCGCGGCGAGGCCGCGGTTCATGCCACAGGGCGGATAGACCCTCAAGGAAGCTCGAGGCGAAAGGCGCAAGCGTCTTCCACTTCGATACAGCGTCCTTGTTCGGGCAGGCCTATTTAGCGGGAGTCATGTATCGGCGATGTATCGGCGAGAGGAGCATTTGTAAGCCAATCCCAACACTTAGCGTTTGGGTACATAGAGATACAAAAACCGACCTCAGCCTTTGCGCGTCAGTCAGGACAACAGCTTTAAAACGGGTGTCGCTGCTACCCCGACGACAGCTTGCTCATGCAGCTTGCGCAGCAGAACCAGTGCTTCAGCAACGAAGCCGGTCACGTCTGATGCACCAGCCTCCGCAGCCAAAGCGTGCAACTGCGCTCGACCATCCATGTCAGGGAACTGCTCGATCCGCTGCAACAAACGGAAGGCGAGAGGGCTGACCTGGGAGAATTGCACTTGGCCACTCGGCACACGGCTGATCAGCAGCAACGTCGGTTGTTCTGGCGGTTCAGAAGGCAGGTAGCCTGGCCCAAGACGATGTACGGCCCAGGTGTAAGCCAGCGGCCAGACGAGCGGGGAAAGCCTGAGGGGACGATCGAGTAAATGCGCCGCATCACTGGGCTTTAAAGGCGCAGCGTCCAACTGTTGCAGCGCCATTTCCACCCATTCGTAATGAGCCAATTCAGGCAAGAACGGGTACCAGGGGTGTTCGTGACCGGGCGAGTCTTCCAGGCTCGCTACGAAGTCTACAAACTCACGAGCAATTTCTCCGAAGCGTGGCGTTTGCGCGCGGTAATCACGCAAAAAACGTCGTACCAGTGCACGCCAACCGTCATCACCCAGCACGGCAACCAGCACCGGAAACGTCCCGCCCAGCAACCCCAACAGATTGTTCAACACCAGGTTGAGATAGACCTGTGCTCTCTCGGGATTCATCTGCGCAGGCGGCGCATAACTGTCCGGGTCACGCAGGTACCGGGTCAGTGCGAGCTGCTGACTGTGCAGGCTTGAAGGGGAGTCAGCCATCGACGGTCACCCGCACCAAAGCACTGGCGTCGCGTTGCAAGCGCCTGATGGTGTTCAGCTCAGCCACCAGTTCGTCGTAGGACGGAAAGTTGAAATCGCGCTCCAGCAGGGTTGGCTTTACGCCGAAAAGGTCATAAGCCTGTCCCAGCAATGACCAGACTACCGGTTTGACCGAAGCACCATGGGTGTCGATGATCAGGTCATCAGCTTCGTCGTAATGGCCAGCCACATGCATGGTGACTACGCGTTCTGGTTCCAGGCCGGCGAGGAAAACCGCTGGATCGAAGCGGTGGTTCACTGAGTTGACGTACACATTGTTAACGTCGAGCAACAGGTCGCAATCGGCCTCGCGGAGCACTGCATTGGTAAAAGTGAGTTCGTCCATGTCCTGATAAGCAGCGGCGTAGTAAGAGACGTTTTCTACAGCAAGACGACGACCGAGAATGTCCTGTGCACGGCGGATGCGCGCCGCAACGTGATGAACGGCCTCCTCAGTGAATGGCAACGGCAGCAGATCGTATAAATGGCCATCGTCACTGCAGTAACTCAGGTGTTCGCTATAGAACGGCACGTTGAAACGATCGAGAAACCCGCGGACTTGCTCAAGAAAAGACTCGTCCAGCGGCGCACTGCCACCCAGCGAAAGTGACAGGCCATGGCATGACAGCGGATAGCGTTCAGCTAGCAACTGCAGGGCCGCTCCATGAGCGCCGCCGATACCGATCCAATTCTCTGGAGCAACCTCCAGAAAATCGAAATCACCGACTGGAGCGTCACGAAGCGTGTTGAGCAGCGCACGGCGCAACCCGAGCCCTACATTCGCTTCAAGGGTGAGCGGTGGATCTAAATGCGTTGGTGATGAAGTGTTCGTTTGCATGAGCTCAATACTCCGATTCGACGTCTGAAACCCCCGATCCACAGCACCTCCACGGTCACCGTTGGCAGCCGAGGGTGTGAATCGGGCGATTGAAACCCGCCACGGTTCTGCTCAAACGAGGTTGATAACCACGTTGATGTTGTTCCGCGTCGCTTTGGAGTACGGGCATGTCTGGTGTGCGGTGTCGATCAGCTCTTGAGCGACGTTGCGATCCAGCCCGGGAAGGAAGACGTTGAGGCGAGCCTGGAGGAAATACGCACCATCGGTTGTGCCTAGATCGACTTCGGCGTCGACCGCAAGGTCAACCGGGAGGGTGACTTTCAGCTTGCTCGCCGCTAGTCCCATTGCACCGATAAAACAGGCCGACCAACCCGCGGCGAACAACTGCTCTGGGTTGGTACCGGCGCCAGAGGTGCCAGGCGACGACAGCTTTATATCCAGTCGGCCATCGTCACTGAGCGCGGTGCCATTGCGTCCACCCGAAGAGGTATGGACTTTGCCGGTGTACAGCACTTTATCAATATGGGTCATGTTGAAACTCCTGATTACTAGTGGGGTTGAGAGCGATAACCTTGGTGACGCGATAGCACTCAGCGCGCATTCAAACGCTTTAGATACCGACCGAAGAATGTATCCAGGCTTAGCTTGCCGGCGCCTGTGAACACCAGGGGCAGAAGGGCTACGAGGTAGATCAAAGGAAGTTTGAAATTGCCGTAGCCTTTGTTGCTGATGGAGTAGCCCATAGCCAGTTCACTCAACGTTGACCACTCTGCTGGCCAGTGAACTGCGGCAGTTGCCACGACGGTGACCACTATGAGGATCAGTGCCGAAAGACGTGTTCCCAGGCCTACAAGCAAAGCAATGGAACAGAGCAGTTCTGCCCACATGGATAACTGCCAATTGAACGTAGCCGGCAGATGATTGAAGGGAAAAGGAAAGGCCCCTTGAATGCTCGGGAACCAGTTCTCACCGTTCCACTTTTCCCATCCCGCTTCAAAAAACTCCCAGGCCAGAAAAACGCGCAGGCTCAAAGGGGCGATCCAGTCTCCAGCGCGATCAAGGTTAAGTTGCAGCCGACTCAAGACCGATAACGCGTTTGATTGCATGGGTTTAATCCTCCGACTTGTCGTCAAGAAAGTGGAAGCCATTCAGGTGCTCCTGACAGCTGTCAGGCACAGGAGCACTGCGCTGGCCGTGAGCGCAGTTCATCGTGCTGGTGTATCTCGCTTGTGTCTGAGGGGGGGGGAAGATCAATGTTGTGTAACGTGTTTGCGTCCGTACACACTTGGATACAGAGCGATACCTGTCGAAGGCGCTATTTTGGAGTTGGGATATACGATCGGCTGCGTTCTGCCGGTGACTGGCGGGAGGATTTCGCAGGGCGAATGAACGTCGCAGATGAGGGGAGGGGCGAGGGCGTGGAAAGTACTGTTGAATGAGGGGGGCACGCCAGGTGCCCACCTTATCTGTCTGGAACCGCCTAAGGGATCAAGCGCATCTCCCGCAGCCTGTCGAACACGTCAAAAAATGCCTGATCACTCGCTTGGTAGGCAGTGAAGCCCATCAGGCGGCTTTTCGACATATCCGTGACCACTTCGATGGGCCGGCCAAGGTCGGCATCGGTATGCCATGGGGAAATCAGACGTCCAATGTCGGACTCTTTCAAACCGTGCTCGGCGACTATCTTCGTCCATACGGCTTGATCGTCCGCCATCTGCTTCTCTAGAGGCGAGGGTGACGCAGGATAGTCAGCAGCAGGCAGGTCGAAGTATTCGGCAATTCGGCTCCACATCCATTTCCAGCGGAATACATCGCCATTGGTGATATTGAATGCCTGATTTGCCGCAGCCGGCGTGGTGGCCGCCCACAGTTGCTGTTTCGCCAACTGCCGCGCATCGGTCATGTCGGTGAGGCTGTCCCACTGCACCCTGGATCCGGGAAACACAAACGGGCGATTGGTGTGTTTGCAAATCGAGGCATAGACGGCGAGGGTGGTTGCCATGTTCATCGCATTGCCCACGGCCACGCCGGTGACGGTATGCGGGCGATGAACGCTCCAGGTGAAGCCGTCCTTTTCAGCTGCGGCGAAGAGTTCGTCTTCCTGGGCGTAATAGAAATTCTCGACATCCAGACGACCCTGTTCTTCGCGAAACGGCGTCTGTGGCAGGCTGCCCTTACCATAGGCTTCGAAAGGGCCGAGATAGTGTTTCAGGCCGGTAACCAGTGCTACGTGTTTGACGCTTTTCGCTGGGCGAATGGCGGCGAGGACGTTGCGCACCATGGCGGCATTGACGCGAATGTTCTCCGCTTCCGTGGCTTGCCGCGACCACGTGGTAATGAACACATGAGTGGGTTTCACATCCCTCAGCGCCTGTTCCAGAGAAGCAGGATCCTGAAGGTCTGCCGCTACAGGGATCACGCCGTGCGCTTGCGATGGATGTCTCGATAGCGCGGCGACTTGCCACTGGTCGTCGATGAGTAACTGGGTGATGGCGCTGCCGACAATGCCGCTGGCGCCCACGACTAGAGCTGTCTGGGTCATAGGTTTCTCCTGGATTTGAGTTTGGGAGTCCGTCTGAGCAACAGAGGTTCAACCTGAAAATCCGTTAGAGTGCGCGCTACTCCCCGTTAAAGCCTGTGAGAAAAATGACTCGTCCGCTGTTTGTCGCTCTGGATGGCCCCAAAGGCGTCGGCAAAACCTCGCTGTTGGAGGCCATCACTGAAGTCCTGAGGGCAAACAACCAGAAAGTCATCCGATTGTGCGAGAAAAAAAGCGACCCGTTCAGGGGCGGGACAATGCATCTGGTGAATCGACTCGTCCGACATCCCGACCGGAATCTGGAGCTGGAAGTTTGCCAACGCCTGGCTGATAGCCGCCGCTGGATTTCCCAGCACGTGCTGACCAAACAACCCACCGACAGCATCATCCTGATTGATCGCTGGTACCCGTCCGATGCGGCGTTTCGCCGGATAGTCCCTTTCGCTGAAATCCTGCAATTGAACATTGACCGCAACGTACAGGTGCCGGACCTGCATGTTGGGGTGGTGACGACGGCGGAGATTTCGTGGGAGAGGGCAGGTTCACGCCGGCGTGGCTTGAGCAGTACTGTGCTTCGCGGTCTGGAGGAGCATGTCGCTTGTACTGAGGCGTTTGAGGTGGCCGCTGCCGATCAGGGTTGGTTTTTGTGTCGGAATGAGGGAACGATCGAGGAGGCGACGGGGCGGGTGGTAGGGGAGATTAATCGGGTGATTAGACGCCTCCATGTCCTAAGTATCCGTCCGTGATGCTGGGAGGAGCGGACTTGAGTGAACCCTATGGGTCATCGCCGACTGAGCATATAAGTTCAAGGGATACATCCAGGTTCACAACCGGCAATGTTTTCAACCTTCACAATCGTTCAGCGCTGGTGGACAATCCGCGCTCTGTTCCGGGGTAGTTCAGCGGTAGAACACTCGGCTCTTAACCGGGTGGGCGCTGGTTCGAATCCAGCCCCCGGACCCACAACATCACAGGCACGGACGGACTCATGCCCAAGAAAGATAGGAAATCGAATGCAAATGCCGGCATAGGTGCCGGCTATGCAGCCTTTCAACTGTCTCGGGCACTCGCTGCGTCGGGCCTCGACGATAACGGACAGACGAGCAAGCGCATCGAGCGCTGGCGCAATGTAATCGAGCACATATTGCAGGGATCCGCGTCGTATGGCTCACGAACGCCATTCGCGGATGTGCCTGAGTGGGTCACGCTGGAAATCGTCACGGGAGGTTTCGCCACTGGGCAGTTCATGGCCGGCGGTGCACTGACCGAGTACGAGCGACAGCTGGCTGCTTCGATTCCAGGTATCCGTCCCGGTTTCGAGCGACTCGATCTCAACACTTGGCACCTTACGGAGGAGGGGATTGAGGTACTGCAAACGAAGCTGGCGAGCGGGGATTATCGAATCGAGGTGCCCGAAGAAGCTGCACTGCTGACGGTGGCCTGGTTGCTGGGGCAGCAACGTACAGAGAGCGCATGGGATCTGGTTGAAGCGATAGCGCCTTTCTTTGAACAGCTGCGATTCTTTCCGATGGCTTCTGACGGTTTGCCGCTTTCAGCAGGGCAAGTGCAGGTTTTTACTGTCGGTAATGTCAGGGCCCTACTTTCAAATCGCCCGGCACAGGCGCGCGTGGCAGTGCAGAAGCATGTCGTTGAAACTCGTTTACCACTTTACGATTCGGCGGTGTCGCTGTTCCTTTTAACGTATCAGGATGATTGGCCTTGTCGCCGATACCCCGAGGGCTGGTTTGAGCAGGCGAATATTCTGAAGCGGCAGTTCGATGCTGCTTGCCCCAGCGCTTCAGGTGCAGCTGAAAGCTCAAGGGATCGGGCAGGGGAGTTGTTTGCACTGCTGGGGAGTTGCGCGAGCGATGCGGCGTCGCTTACGGGACGGCAAGTCGGACGAATTCGCAGGATCGTCGACGATTTCGTACGCAAGCATGGTCATCCCGAATCCGAATCTCATCAAAAGCTCAGAGAGTCTCAACGCAGTCATGTGTCCGCACCCGGTCACCATCTATTTGCTAAAGCGGTTGCCGCACGTCTGAGCAGGTATCCCGGTTCGGACGGAGTTTCCTACTTTTCATCTCTGCTGCAACCCGTTACCTGCGAAGAAGCGACCGCATATTCGCTGTTAACAGGTAGCGGCATTCCTCCTGGTATTCGTCGACGCGTCGAGCGGTGTCGAAAGGGCACAATTGCCGAGTTGATCGATAAGGGATTGATTACATCCGGGGATACCGTGGCGCGGGTGCTGCCAGCGATTACGGCTGAGATCTGCAGCGCAGGATTTCGCGATACGTCGCTGCGGATGCTCTCTGTAGCGACCTATCGCGCCTTTCGACAACGCCGATCATTGTTGCTGTTGGATCTGCAAAGTCAGGTCAGGATGAATGAATTGCCGTGGGTGGCGGCTGTTGAAGACCAGCGAGAAACGGACGCGGTGGTCGCTGAAGCAGCGAAACAGTTCCTGATCGAATCCGCAGCAATGACTCTTTGCGCTTTTCCTCAAGCGATCCTGCCCAACAAACTCATTCAGGAATTTGCTGCGCTTGGTGCGATGGCCAAGCTGGATCTGCCTTTTGTTGAAGAAGTCGCCTCGGACATTTTCATGGGCGCTTTCTCGAACAAGTACATAAGAGCTGCCAGGCAGGCGGCATTTTTGACAGGTGGTACGCTATACGCCAATTACTTCGACATTGATGCAAGCCAATTGGCGATGCTTCCTGATCAACCGAAATCCAGGCGCAAAAGGTTCTCCAGGCCTGACGCTAGTTCCAGAGACGCATTGGCCAGATTGTGCTCCCAGCGGGCTGATGAGGGCCTGGGTACATGGCGACCGGCGACTAACGGGAAAATCATCGAGCAACAACAGATCCTGACGACGCAAAACCTTGCGCTCTTATTTGGTGAGCTTGGGTTGAAAGCGCTGTTGCAGGATCGCTTGGCTTCGATGGCCGAGGAATGCTTCAGATGGATATGCGTACGCCAGCAGATGAAGTTGCGGTTTTATCACTCCAGCCTGGTGGTGATCAAAAATACGGCTTATGCCTGGCGGCAAATGGTCTTTTATCTAGCGATGCTCGATGAGGCAGAAATGCGTTTCGCGATTGAACGTATCGAAGCTCATTTCGCGATTCAGCCTAGTGCATTTCGTGAAAGGTTTCTGCCGGCGATTAGAGGATTGCGAGTAGCGGCTTCTGGCGCACTGTTGACCGAGGCACGCCAAGCAAGCGAAGGTGCTCAGGTTTTTATCGGATGGACTACCGAGAGACATTGGTTGTTGAAGCAGCAAACGAACGGCGTTGCTTAGACTGAGAGGTTGGGAGTGGTGGATCTGATATCTAAAGCCTGAGCCATTCACATACATGATTTAACATAATATACATTACACGTAACAAAGTATTGCAAAGTTAGCGTGGTCGCCCAGGAGATTTGAATCTGCGTTGGCCGCTTCAAAACCAGCTTTCCCTACAACCTGCAAGAACGCCGAAGTAAATTCGTACCCTAAACTGGAAGTAACCCGGTTTATTAGTCGGTATCTGCTATGACTCTGATCTTGCTTCTCAGAAAAGACCATCTTTGAATAAGACTTTTCGGTAGAACAAAAAAAAGAATTTGTCTAGGTTGCCATGAGCATACATTCATTTCTCTTTTCCCCGAGTCGCTGATTTCGGGCGCGCTCAGACTTGTAAGTCTCGCTATGCTTAGACGGTAACGCTGGAATATCAAACCGATACCGGAATGTGAAGCCTTTTTATCGGATTCCAAGCTACAGTTTAATGTAACCACAAGCAGTCCACCTCAGCTCATTTTCCGATGAGAGGCAGAGTTGCTAGCTTGGAAGTGTTTTAGGTGTTATTGCAATGCGGAAACAAAACGTTGTTACGGCAACATATAGTCTTGTGTGCTACCAAAGTATTCCCGTCCTTCAGGTTCTAGATCATTCATTTCAGGGGACAGACCTAGAGCCTTACAGGACTTACAGTCCGTGCTATTGCCCGTTCAGGGTCTACACCTCTGGTTTTCTTTAACCTTTCATTGTGAAAAAAAACGTGCTGCCGCGATGCTCGCTACGCAGTTGTAATGCCCCCCCGTCAGATGTGCCGTAACATTATCCCGCACTGAATCTAAAGTTGCGGATGCTGATTGTCACTCGATACTCTCCCGTTAAGTTTTTTTGGGGGGGGGCAGTGATATATAGCTCAACTAAATGCGTCTTTAGTTGAGTAGAAACTTGGCTGATCCTTTTCTATTTCTCTTCTTCTTGCACACTGGCCTCCACTAGCCTGTCGTGAAGCTCTTTTATTTCCGTATTGGCGCCTTGTTCACGTGGCTGGTCAAAATACCCAGGCTTTAACAGGTTTATAACGTCGCGAGCAGAAAAGTCGTTCTTTTTGGCTAACCGGTCAAGCGCACCCAGGAATTTAAGTTTCTTGGCCACCTCTTTCTCTAGAAGCAGAGAACTCGCGCAGCGGTATTCAGCTGAAATCCTTCTATCTGCTTCGAAAAGCACACCCATTTTTTGGTTGTCTGAGGTGAGATATTTAGCCATACGCTTACCCTTCCGTCAGCTCTTCACGTAGCCAGCGTGGTCGGTTGCTCCTTGGTCAACTTGGATTTCGGCGATGCTGAAGATATGCCGCAATTGATAGATTGTCTCGCAGCTGAACGATTTCTGGTCGATGTCGCCTCTCAGCATCAGCAGTTCCACGACCTCGTCCGCATCCGCCTGGTATGCTTGCATTAGCTTGGTCAGGTCTTCAAGAAACTGCTGATCGCGCTCGAGCCCCGCCTCCTTTTGAAGCTTGTTTATCTCGTTCTCAAGCTCGCTGATGCGCTGCTGAGCAAGACGAATTGCATCTGATCGATGAGGGGCATTCATGAGCTGGCCTCCACCTGCCGGTCTGTTGCATTTTAGCTGACTGAGTTTGACCGTTTGTCTGATCAAGAATCCGATATTTACCAAAAGTGCAAAGGTTCAGGTGCCCCCTGATCGCTCGTGATGGTGCTATGCCAAATTCGCATAGGCGTAGCCGATGGCCGGCAGGACGGTATTTCAGGTATCGCTAAGCCTCCCTTCAATATTTAGCATAAATTGACAGAGAGCACCGCTTTGCTCTGCCAAGGTGCTGAACTGATGCGGCAATTTATATGATAAATGTGCGTGCCACTTAGGGGCGGCTGTCTTAAACCGAGCCATCGGCTAGCACCGCCGTCTCGGCCCTGCGGGCTTCCATCCTCAAGCCTTCGCGCTCTGCTTGCTTGCTCATGCCCCGGTGGTAGTCAGATGATCGAGTTCAGGCTGACGCCCGGTCTGGTACATCATCCCCCCTGCCCCAGTTTCTAATCCTCCACAATCCTCGATTCAATTCCTGCTACCTGTGCTGACCTGGGACGGTGACCGGCCAAGAGCTGCGTAGTTCGAATCTCCGCGCCGCGCAAGCTCCGGCTAAATCAAGGCTACGCAGGGCGCTGAATGATCGATAAGATGAGCGGTATCTCAGTTCTGCGAGCCAGGTATGGCAAGGCCTCCAAAGGCAAAGGGAGAAAAATCTCCCACCCCTAAACCGAAACCCCGGCGGAAGAAGGTCGCAAGTCCTGTTTCCACGGGCGGGCGCGGTGGTGCATTCGAGCAACGCGTGCAAGCGGTGAGGCTGCTCGCTATGTGCCTGGGCATCCCGTGTGCGGGGTTGCGCGAAGGATTTGTCATCGTAGGGTTGCTGTTCCAAGGTCGAGGATTTGACCACAATACTGACGACCTGGTTGTCTATGCTGCGACGGCGAGCACAGGACGGAAAGCAACCATCAGAATGCAGATGAAGCGGTCACTCAAGGCGACTGCCAACGAGATTTTTACCGAGGCCGTAGGGCTTGCGTGGCTCGACTTCATCAAGCCAACTTTCCAGCGCGGACTGGACGACAATCTTATTGTGTACCACGTGTCCAGCTCGTCTTCCATGGAGGGCGCCGTGGAGGTGGTCAGGCTGGCCTCAGCGTCGATTTCGCATGAATCTTGGCACGTCCGTGTGCAGTCAGAGGGGCTGAGTAACGCTCGGAACCGAGCTGCTTACGCCGCCATCAAGGCTGCAGTTGAACAATATAATGAGGCGGCGGTTAGCGACGAAGACCTGCGACAGTTCGCGTTACACCTGAAATTCTTGCCCCACGACCTGGACTCGGATCGCACTCAGGAAGCCGGATACCAAAAGCAATTTATCGCCCAGGCATTGCCAAGCCGGGACAGCGGCGCGGTGTGGTCGCAGTTATTGGCTGTGTGTGCTGAGCTCAATGGCACTGCCGGAGAAATCGACCTCTCTTCCGCTTCAGCCCATCTGGGTGAGCTTGCCAAGGAATTTCATACGGCCAAGCTGATACGCGAGAGTGTGCAGGCCTACCAAATGGGTACGATGCCTGTCAGCCATGAGCGCGCGTCAGAGCTTACCCCGCTGGCGGAATATCTCGCTCCCCTCCTCTCCGTTGATCGCGCTGCCGGTAGTACACTGCTGACTGATGACCTTCCCATCGCAATCCAAGGGTCGGAAACTACATTTGCTACGCGCCAGCTCGACCGCATCAGCACGCTGCACAACGATCGCCGATACAAGGATGCCTTGACTCAGCTGGAACTCCTCGAGGACGAGCTGGACACGTTTGATATTCACCAGAAGGCCCGTTGGTATTTCCTTCGTGGGATGTGCTTCTGGCATCTTGGGGACGATGAGATCGCCTCGACAGATCTTGAGGCAGCCGCAAACCTCTATATCGACGATGATCGTATCGCTGCGGGTCATGTCCGGGCTCACATGCTCAAAAATGATGTGCAGGCTGCTCTCCAGGTTGGCCAGGCGGCACAGGCTCGCTTTCCGGAGTCGTATTCGGTATGGATCGCTTACACCAACGCAAGAGTCCTCAATAGAGAAGAGCTAACTGAAGACGAGATCCCCGAAGCCTTTCGCGATAGATCCGGGGCCTGGCAGATGGTGGCCAGTTCCAGGGCTGGCGCCGGGGACGATCTTGGTGCCGTCAACGCTATCAAGACAGCGTTGGAGCAGCCTGACAGCTCTATTTTCATCGTTGAAAACTATCTGCGCTTTGCCCTGCGACTCGCCACAGATAACCCGTTCCACGTGAATACGCGATCCCAGCCTCAGGATCGACGCGAGCTCATAATGGATGCCATGTCCAAGTTTGAGGATCGGGAGGCTGTGCTATGGGCCGAGCAAAGTCCTAGGACAAAGACTGACGTCGTTTTCCACCTCGCCTATGCGTATCTGCTATTGGGGCAGCCGGCTCAGGCGTTGGACATGATCGACCAGGGAAGACAGCGTAGCGTCCCAGAACATGAGACATCGGCCCGAGTGGAGCTTGAGGCCCTATGCGATTTGAATCGTGAGGGTGAAGCGGTTGATCGCTTCTGCGATCGCCTTGAGCAGCTTCCCGATGACGCACTGGTGATCTTCGGCCAAGCATGCTTGGTTGCGGGTCGGGAGCCAATGCTCGAGTCTGCCTATGGTCTACAGGTGCAGCGGCCTGTCACGGATGAGTCGGCGAAAGTGCTGCGGATACTCCGCCACATGCACTGGGAATTGTTGCTGCGTCAGCAACGCAATAATGCAGTTCAGCAAGAGCTTTCGCTGCTAGGTGTCAATCCCCAGAACAGCAATATCACCGATGGGGTTTTCGCTGCTCGGGCCTTCATCGATAACGACGCAGTGCGCCAGGCATTCGAGAATCGTGTGGCTGAACTCGCACCGCAAAGCAGCGATTTGCTGGAGCTGTCCATGGCATCGCAATGGATGCTCCATGCACGGCGTCACGATGACGCTATCGCAATGCTCGAACGCGTGCTTCCCCGCGACTCGTTTACTCCACTGCACGTGGATCTTCTTCACGCCTACGTCCTAACTGATCAGCGTGCGAAGGTTCGAGATCTGCTGGAGTCACTTCCTGGTGAATGGCGCCAGTCCGCAGATGTCCGAAACGTGGCTTTGAACGTTTACGGTAACGCCGGTGATTGGCCAAAAATGCGTGAAATCGCAGAGATGATCGCTTCTGAGAGCCCCCTTGATGCTAGTGCATGGTTGCTGCTGATTCAGATTCTAGCCAACATAAACCCTGAGCAGATGGACGCGTGCATAGCCACGCTTCCTGTCTTTCTGGAAGGCTCCGCTCAGGATCAGTTGAAACTTGCTAACGCAGAGATCAGTCGGGGGATGCATGATCAAGGTATCGCCCGCATTTACCGCACCATGCGAGTTAGCTCGGGAAATCTTGAGGCTGCTGCAGGTCACATCTCACTCATGGTCATGGCATCCGGCACGGTGGATGCTTTCCTCACCAACCCAGTCGAGGTCGCTTGTGGTACGTCAGTCGAACTCGAAGACAGCAACGGCGGCAGCGGTTACGTTTCAATAGATTTTGACATTGACCCCCCTCTCTCGCCTACCGCGGAGTTCATCGCTGCGGCCTCCGAGCAGGCTGTCGCGCTAATGGGTCTCAAAGTTGGCGAAACCACAACTATCCGTAGCTTGATAGGAGAGCAGACGCTCAAGGTCAAGCGGATTGTGACCATTCACCGACGTCTGCTCGATCTATCATATGGGCATGTCTCAAGCGCGGTCGTTCCGAGCAAAAATTTAGTCGCCATGACCATCCCCACGCGTGAGGATGGTGAGCTGGATATCTCCTTCTTCATCGAGCAAATCGAACGAAAAAAAACACAGGGCCTCAATACAATTGGGCTCTATAGCCAGCACATGGCCACGCTTGGGCTGATCGCGAAGATGCTCGGTGTGGATGTGATCGATCTCGTCAGAGGCTGGCCCTTTGAGGGGCCATTGCTGGAGGTCTCGATGGGTGTGGGCCAGACCCACGATGAATTCCCGGTTATCGGTGCCTCCGATCACTGTTGGGTGGTAGATCTTCCCATGCTGGTAGAGCTTGCGACGCTTGGAATGCTCGATGTACTGGAGCACATCCCCAGGCTGTATATAGCTGCTGCCACCAAGCAAGCGCTAGAAACGAAGATCGAGTCGTCATCGCGATTTCACAAGGGAGGGACGCTCTTCTCACACGATGGGCAACTCGGTATGCAGGAGCAGACAGAGGAAAATTGGCATCGGGAGCGGGCCTTCCTCGGCTCAATCTATGCCGCTATTGATGAGTATTGTGAGGTGGTACCGGCATATGGCCCACCCACACTGCCGGCACAGATGCATACGCTCAAAGACATTCTGGGTGAAGGCGAGTATGCAACCCTGCTTGTTTGCTTGGAGTACGGCGGTGGGCTGCTGTCGTCAGACGCCCGCCTCCGAGCTATAGCAGGACTCCTAGAGATCAAAGGAGCATCTCCTCAACTGCTACTGACGAATGAGCTGATTTCAGGGCGCTTGGTGCGTGCCGAGTACTCCCGGGCAGTTGTTCAAATGGTGATGACCAGGCGCAGCTTCATCTCGATCCAAGCTGCCGACCTTGTCACCATGATGGATCAGGGTGAAACGTTTGCAAACATAGGTATCAACCGATTGCGGAGTTACTTGGCCGAGCCGAACCTAACATTTGATACTGCTGTGCCCGTTATAGTCGACTTTGTCTGTCTGATGTTCCTGCAGGCGCGCTGTAACCTAGGTGTGATGCTGCAGCTGATTGAGTACTGTTTTGAACCGATGTTCCGCCACCCGAGCTGCCCTGACGATTTCCATAGGTTGGCGTACACACGGATCCTGCTCACGTTAGCCGGTGTAGAGATCAATTCCGTGGCCCGCAAGGCCATAGGGCACAGACTACATGTTGCGATGCAGCGCGCAGAGCGCCCTAGCAGGCCGGTGACACTGGAAGCGAAGGTTTCCTTCGCTTATGCAGTCCCTTTCTGGGCGGTCGTGGTGCCCTCGCCGCTAGCTTCTATTCAGCTAAAAGCCCAAAATCCTGCACCGGCATCGGTTCAGAGCGGTCATACAGAGGAAAGCAGGAAAGTGGATTAGCATTCATCATGATGCAACCTGACAGGCAGCATGTTCCGCAGGAAATCACCTTCTCGGAGCAACAACTATTCACGTACAACTGACTTTCTGATCCGTTAACCGGAGCCTGCTCTGCATATGAAAATTGAAGCGCTCAGCACCTATGCCAAGGGTGACCGATTCGAGGAGCAAGTCTTTGAGTTCCTGTCTCGTGAGATCAATGAAGGTCGCTTTTATGTCTTCCGACCTGAGTGCTGCAAAATTTTCAGGAAGAAGGGCTACTACTCCCGCGACCGAGAAGACTTCATCATTTTTGACATTTCGGTCGAAGTGTTCCTGCCTGGCTTCGAGACCCCATCGTTGCTTGTGCTCATCGAATGCAAGAACTACAGCGGCAAAGTGCCTGTGGGGGACATCGAAGAATTTGGATCAAAGATCAGTCAAGTGGCCGGCTTCAATGCTAAGGGTATTTTTGCCTCCGCCAGCGCGTTTCAGTCCGGCACGTTCAACATTGCGCGGAATCGAGGCTTCAGTGTCTTGCGTTACTTCGATCAATCTGAGTTCAGATGGGAGCTTCCTCGCGCCCTATTAACCGGGGCGCTTAGCGCTAGAGCTCGTAAGCGCGCAGAGATCGAATTCGCCTTAACCCAAACGGATTTTCGGCCTACCGTTTATAGCGCCTATGCCGTAACTCCTGCCGGTTTTACGGATGGCTGGGAAGGCATCTGGAAAGGCCTCGACCTTGTGAGTGCTTTTAAAGAGAACGATTTGAGTCTGATTCGTCAGCCCACGCTTATCGAAACACCCAGGGTTGCGTTCATTTCGCGGGACAAAATAGATCGCTTGGCGCAGCAGGCTTTGAAATCCATTTCATACATCCGGGGAGAGGTTGATCTTACTAAGCTAGTGTCCAGGGAAGCTGATGTCAGTGGACTGTCCGTGAGCTTCATTGAGGACTCGGGCTCAGCCCTCGGCAGTATCACGTTCAACCCGCTTGAGATCAAAATCTTCGGGGCAGATAGCCAATCCCACTTGGCCCGATTCACACTCGCCCATGAGTTGGGGCATCACTTTCTAGGTCATAAACGCTACATGACACGAGAAGCCATCCGAGCGCAGGACATTGACCAGAGCCAGCTCATCACCATCCCTAAAGGGGAAGTTGAGCGGCTGGAGTGGCAAGCAAATACGTTTGCTTCATGTCTCTTGATGCCTAAAGAGGACTTTCAGGCTGCGTTTGGGTTGTTACTACAGCATCTTGGCATCCGAGATCGCGGTCACGGGCATCTGTACTTAGACAGTCAGAGGGACAACGTCATCCAGTTTCATGCTGTGTGCAATTCTCTGAGCGGATATTTTAACGTTTCGAAGACAGCGATCCGATTGCGCATGAGGGCGTTGGAACTGCTGGTCGAGGTTGGTCGGCAAGATTGATCTGCATCTAACGGGGAGTTTATGACGCATGGCCGGGTGGTTCCTGAGCGTACAGTTCTTTATCGCCCCGCCACTCTTTTGCACTCCGATCGATACCTAGCGCCTACTTCATGCCCCCAAGCTACGGCCAGCGTACTAAACCAAGCTCCTTGAGTCGTAACGCCATTGCCGAATCGGATACTCCAAACTGCGTAGCAAGCGATACGACGTTGAGGTTATTGAAGCGTTGGCACCGCGCCAGTGCCAGCTCTCTTTCCAAGGAGTCTGACGAGGCATACAACAAACCTTCGATGTTATGCGCATCGAGGTGATATGCGACCGTATCGTTAAAGTGAAGCTGGTCTCCACATAGGAATAGACGCCTGAAACGGTCAGCGACCAGCTTCGCAGGCATCAAAAAACAAGCCGCAAAGAAATCAGCCTCCCTTTCTTCAGGGTTTCGAGCCCCGCCGACTGGACGGCCATCTAACGCCCGATCCCTATGCATAACCTCACCTTTATGTAGGGCGAGGTGGCCGATTTCATGAGCACCCGTGAACAGTTTTACCGTGGAAGAGAATTCTTGGGAGATTGCAATGCGGTTCGCTTGGCGATCAATCAGACCTGCAATCTTAGGGCCGGAGCCGCCTTGGATGAATTTGGGATCACCGAGATTCGGAAGCTCCCGATATTCAAAGCCGTACGCTAACGCCGCCTTTCTCGGATCACGCGCCTGAAGCGGGGTGATATCTTGATCGCCCCACAGGTGATATCGGTCGCGCCAGAGCATGCGCAGCAGCTCGGATGCTTCTTGTTCGATATTTGGCATGTCCATGCAAATCACCGCATGTAGTGTTCTTGGCTTTATAATAACCCAATATGTAGGGTTTTCAAGCCCGTCGAACATGCGTTGGTTGTGCTCGGCACACTGCTGCTAGTTTGCTTTACTCGAGTGAGCCGCTTCGATACTTGACTGAGCTCGGGTTTCCAATCGAGGACGGGTGTCGAGCTGTATGAAAGCTGGCGGTAATATGCTGTTCGCCAGCATCAAAGTGAGTCGCTGATGAGCCCACTGAAGCGCGGAGCATTCTTCATTAGGGCCTATGGGTTTGAGCGTGGCTTTGTTCATGGTCACTTCCTCGACGGTTTTGTGGGTGCTGTCTTTAGCTTCTCGGATGCAGGCGCAAATGTGGTGTCCGAATCGCTTCCATCTGTCTCAGCCTGTGTAGCCTGCACTCGCCGGAGTTGCTCATTCTCCGATTGGGCAGCGGCAAGCAGCAGTCTTGCCTCTAGCTCGCGCTCGCCGCTCTTGGCTGCTGCTTCATTCAGTGCCGTGGCGTCTTGTCGAAGCGTGGTGATCTGTTCCTGGAGCTGCTCAGCAACGCCGGCGGATTTCGCCGCTGCGAGTTTCAGTCCTTGGATCTCGCCAGTCAGTGTCTGTATGTGCGCCTCATGGCCGTGTAGCAGTTTCACCTGCTGCCTGGACTCTCCAAGCAACCGCTCGTTGTCACGATTTAAACGAGTTAGGTCATCCTGTTTCAGCACCAAGGTTTCCTGCAGCTTGCGCTTCTCCCCTTGAGCCTCGTGGAGTTGGGATTCATGCCGTCGTTGATCCTGATCACGCTGCTCTTTTATAGACTGCCGGTAGTGCTCCAATGCCCCGCGTGCATGAACATGCTTTTCCTCTAGAGAGTGGATCTGTTTATCCCGGTCACTGACCAGGGCTTCTAGGTCAGTACAGCGTTGATTAAGTCCGGCATTGCGTGTCAGCTCTGCCTGGAGCGAGGACTGCGTGGTTTTTAGGTCAGCAGTTTGAGCCTCAATCGCTGCTTGCTGAGTGTCGAGCTGCCGACGCGCTGCGGTCAGTTCAGTTTGCAGGCTGGCGATCTGCGCCTGGAGCTCTAGACGCTCAGTATCAAAGGCTAATCGGGATTGTTCGATCGACTCGTTGCCCTCCTCCATGAGTTGATCCAGAAGGCTTTCCACCATTGTCGAAAGTTCTTCACCCATGCGTTCGCGGGACGATAGTGGGCGTGGATCGTAGGATTCGATCTCTTTCAGGTACCGGGCAATGGTTGTCTTCGACCCGGTATTCCCCAGTTCCACACGCACGGCATCGATGCTTGGGTATGTGCCCCTAGCGAGCAGAGACTGCCTTGCTTTTTGCACCACCGCCTTGTTAATGCCGCCACGAGCCATGTGAACTCCTACGATTTCGTGCTGTGTTACGTGTCATGTAATTACGTGACACACTATCATCTATTTTTTGGACGTAAAGTCCAATAACTAAAAAGCTATAATAGTGCTTTATAGCTTCTTTATACTTTCAAGCGCCCAGAAAACCTCCTTGTGGCGCGGAAAGGCAGAAACGCTACGATTTTGAAGGCAACGTACGATGGAAAAGGCAGATCGGTACCTCAGTGCCGGCACCCGAGAGAACACCCGCAAAAGCTACCGGGCGGCGATCGAACATTTCGAGGTGACTTGGGGTGGGTACCTGCCCACGACAGGCGTGGGCGTCGTTCGGTACCTGGCGGAGTACGCCGACCAGCTCTCCATTAACACACTGAAGCAGCGCCTAGCAGCCCTTGCGCAATGGCACATCACTCAGGGTTTCCCTGATCCGACCAAGACGCCTGACGTCCGCCAGATGATCAAAGGCATCAGGGTCGTGCACCCAGCACAGGTTAAACAGGCCGCCCCACTGCTGCTGAAGCACCTGGAGCAAGCGGTCAAATGGCTTGAAGGGGAAGCTGCAGCTGCGATTGAACGGGGAGATTACAAATCGCTGGTTCGTCATCGTCGCTCGGTGGCGATGATTTTGATTGGGTTCTGGCGTGGCTTTCGAGGCGACGAACTGGCCAGGCTAACGGTGGAGGACACCCAAGCCGTAAGCGGTGAAGGTATTACCTTTTTCCTGCCTTACACCAAGGGCGACCGCCAGCATGAAGGAACTACTTTCCATACGCCGGCTCTTACCATGCTTTGCCCCGTCGAGGCCTACATCAACTGGATAACAGTTGCCGGGATCGCGAAAGGCCCGGTGTTCCAGCGGATTGATCGGTGGGGCAATCTTTCAGGCAAAGCTATGCAGCCGCATAGCCTGATCCCTGTGCTACGCCGCATTTTCAAAGACGCAGGATTGCCAGCTGAACTGTATAGCAGTCACTCGATGCGGCGAGGCTTTGCGACCTGGGCGTCCGCTAATGGGTGGGACATCAAAGGGCTGATGAGCTATGTGGGCTGGAAAGACATGAAATCTGCATTGCGCTACGTCGACCCCAGAACGTCTTTCGGTGGACTTGTCGCGCGTGGGGCACCGTCACAGCTAGAAATTGACTAACCGATGCTTTCACCATTTTGCGGACTGTTTAACTCAAAAATGATATAGCGCTTCACTCTGAAGCGCGGGCCCCAAAAATTCTACGTCGCAACAGGCGAAACTGGACGGAACTCCGCTGCTTTCTCGATGGCGAGAGGTAGATAGACTAACGATGCCGCCACCGCCGCTAGCGGATTTCGATCTGGACGCCCCTAGCAGAATGCATCGCTACCTCCTCCCTCCGCTAGGCTAAGATTCACTTAACAAATTGCACTATTAACGCAGGTCTTCAAAGACTGCTTGCCTCTCCTGCCAGGTCAGCTCCGTGAGCGCAGGCAACGCGGAGTCGGCGAAAGAGACTAATTCAGGGGCGGTATGCATCCAGTGTTCTCGGTAGCAAGCGATGAGTTCTCGAAGCTTGACGTAGACTTGCTGCATCTTGGCGTCCAGATGGCTCATTGCAACACTGAATTGTGCCTCATACATTTCACTACCCCATTTGCTGTAACAAGCTCCATTGCTGACTATCTCGTCGATAGTGGGCACATCCCATTCTACAGCAAGCAGCGTCGACACTCTGTGGACGCGATTGTAGAGGCTACGAATCTGGCGTTCGTATTTATGCTCCCCATGAGACCGACTGGGATCATAAGAGCCATCTCCATCCACCGCCATGTGCCCATCGCGCCCATATCGCTCGTCAAACAGACGATGAAAATCTTTGTGAAGGGACGGAAGCGAGGGCAGTTCATGATCTAACTGGCGTAGCCGCTTTGCGTATAGATATTGGTGGGTAAGACCAGCAGGCTCCAACTGATCGCAGCTCGAAAAGGTAAAAGTCACTTTTTCGATGTCGGTGCGTTTATATCGAAAAGGAGCCTTTCGCGTTTCGTGCTCAATGGATTTAGAGTAAACCTGCTTAGCGCTTGCATCCACCAAAATCAGGAAAACTGGTACCTCATAACCGAGCCACATATTCAGTGCTTTCGTACGGACAGCTACGTTGTGTCTTCCATCGTCTTCATTGAGGTTTGAACTGGCGGTGCCTTTAAGTTGAATGGCCGCAATCTGTCCAATAATTCGGTTTTTGGAGCTCACGAATTCTAGTAGAAAGTCGATGCCGTAGTCATTTTCCGAAAGCTCCCTCAGTAACCATTCCTGAGGAAGAGTAATTCTTAAGATATTTTTTGCTTGCGTGTCGACGATGTGGGACGAATGCCTATTAGGTAACCAGGAATCGCTCATATTTCCTCCTCGGAACTAGCCAGGCCACGGATAACAATTGTATATAATATCATCGACCCAGGCAGGATTAGGAGTTGATTTCCGCCGCCAACTACCGTGAACCAAGGCACTCTACTCCCGTGGGGGCGCTTCAGATTCTCATGCTTTAGTCCCGCAGCCCGAGCGCTACGCTTACCCAACCGGAGGGAGTGCGCCGATAGCGTCGCGAGTATCGCTATGCGTACCGGCTACAGTTCTGCTCACACGTAATGGAACCGCTGAAGGCGCAATGGATTGACGGCTCGCGATGCGCTGTTAACGGTCTGCATGACCAAGCTGCGCTCCGGCTTTAGCACCAAAGTGCTGGAATATTTTCACCAATTTCGCCGGCTCTGGCACCTGGTCATCGTTCAAAATGCCGATACCACTTGGGCCAATAAGGTCGTTTACCTTAATTGCCGGGATCTCCAAAACAATCAGGCCTGCTCCTTCAAGAGCCTTTGCGCCGAAGTGAATATGGTGGAAATCGCTGATATGGTTGTTCTCGTTAGCCGACTGCATGCACATCGGCACAACTACCATTTAGTAGCTGCTCTTGGCAATTGGCTGGCAACTACATGAGCTGGAAGTGATTACTTCCGGCAAGGAGCGGAGCGTGATAGCGTTTGCAAAGACGAAGGTTTACCCGGGAGTCAAGCTAAGCTCCTTTGTCATCCATGGAATATACGTTCTTACAAAAAAGGAGTGCCCCTCTCGTAAGGCGGTATTGCGTGCCCCTGGCGGGGGCGGCTGTCGTGAACCTAGACTCGTCGCCGGCGCCGGCGTCTCGGCCCTCTGGGCTTCCATTCTCACGCCTGCGCACTCCGTTTGCCTTTATAAGACGATCCTCAATGATGGGCTTTTGCTATCATCTGCAGCTTTTCACATGGATGGTTGAGAGATGGTTAAAGAAATAGCGGAGTATTTACGTGCTCGAAGAGACAGTCTGCCGTCGCTGTACGACTGGAAATTCGATTACGAAATTGCAAGCTCGGAGTTCGGACTCACTTTCTCAGGTGCCACCTCTTTTGAACGGACGCTCGAACTGAAAACCGGGTTGCGAAACCTAGTCAGCTCGAATACCAGTGATGCTGAACATCAGCGAGTTGCGACGTATTTCATCAAAACGTGGGGTGGGATCACTCGCTTTTCCAAGGTCAATGAGACGCTCGCGCTGTTTTCGTCTCACAAAGGCTCAACCGCAATGCCAGCTAAATTTAAGCCCTCCTTCAAGCTCATCAGCAGCTGGTCGAAATGGGCATCAATCATCTGCCCCGATTGGGCATGCATCTACGATGCTCGCGTTGCCTATTCTCTCAATGCCATCAACTACCTCTCAGGGTCGAGCCATCCTATTTTCCCGATGCCCGAGGGGCGCAACACACGATTAAAGATGTTGGACATCACTACCCTGTTGTTGGGGGAAAGACTTCAGCCCGGGGAGAGTAGCGACCCAAAGGAGCTGAGGAAAAATCATTACGTTCCGGAACAGGATGCTTACCCGTTGTACCTTTCCATCGTGCGGAATGTGAGCATGGAGCTGTGGGGAGACGTGGATCATATTCATGAAGTAGAGATGCTGCTCTTTTCGCTAGCCGACGGCGACATCTACCAGGAGGCATTCAATCGCCTCAGCAAGCTCTGAGTAGATCTCAACCCAGTGCCGGCCGATATCGACCGGGGCTGATCGCCCTCGTATTGATGGAGAACGAGATCCTGGGGGTAGGCATGCGTTTCCGTTAAACTCGTCCAGAAGGATGTGTCGATGCTGAACCTAGGCCTGTGGCATCTAAGGCGTTTCGCGACTGAAACGCCCTGCCAGTTTGAACGTAGCGAAGCTAGCGCAGATGCGACCTAGAGACGTCAGGAGTGTGGGTGGCACCAAAATACTCGGAGTCATGTAGAATGATATTGTACCGAGTAAGAGGGCCGCTTAATGACTCAATCAGCCACCAGAAGCGTTGCCAGTGAAGTTCGCCGTCTGGCCAAGTTTCACAAAGTAACCGCGAAGCGAGATAGCATCAGCTTTATGGCTACGTGCATCACTTCGCTGTCAGGCGACACTGTTGCCTTGGACACCGTTGAACAGCTGCTCGTGAATCTGAAACGCAAAGGTGTAATGAGCACCTCTGATCTGCTTGCGATGCAGGTGCGATACCTGAAGGAAAAAAACGCTAGCAAATCCAAAACCAAGAAGAAGCTTAAGGCGTGAGCTTTGACCCGTTCGGCGATTTCGATACTGCAGGCTATCTGCGCAACCACTTCCAACTGACCGACCTCAACACCGTAAAGCGTCTAGAGCACTCTTCGTTTGAAGCCAACATCGAACAGGCTCTAGACTATCTGGCCCGACTCAAGGACATCGAGTACGCATCCATCCTTGACGTTCATCGGATGCTGTTCCAAGAAATTTACCCTTGGGCCGGCCAAGATCGAATGGTAGTGGCGCCTGACCTGCGAATCAGTAAAGGCCGAAAAGGTGAGCCGGGCTATACCGAATTTGCTGATGCTGAAGACATCATCCTCGCCGCTGAATACGCAATTTCCACCGCGAACAAAGGGGTTCGATTTAGAGAAAGACCCGGTGAAGTCATGGGTCTACTTGCACTGGCTCACCCCTTCCTTGATGGCAACGGCAGAACCATCCTCCTCATCTACACCGAGCTTTGCTATCGGGCTGGCTTCAGCATTGACTGGAGCCAGACCACCAAAGATGGGTATCTGGCAGCTCTCAGCGCAGAAATCCTCGAGCCCAACGAGCGCTCATTAGATGAGTATCTTAAACCCCACGTCGTCCCTGCCGCCGAACGCAAAGACTGGCCCGCTCTTATCGGCGGGATTCAGGGACTGGATGGACTCGACAAAGAAGATTTGGACTACCAAAAACTGGATGGCTCACAGCCACAACCTCAGTACAAAGGCTACCTAGTTGAACGCGCCTGAATGGTCACACCAAAGCAGTCCAAAGCCCAGCCATAGGTGCTTAACGAAGTCCATCGAAAGCCGAACGCTTCCCATGGTTTAGGCTGAATGCTTCCGAGTCCGGCGTTGCGGTGCGAGCAGAGAATCGGAGCCCGTATCAATTTCCAATTGCGACTGCTTGCGTGTGGTACTCACGGCATTCCTCTTTATCAGCCGCATGAAAAAACGGCGAACCTTAGCTCGCCGCAAAGGAGCGTTTGTTTAGAACAGATTGATCGGGTAGTCCACGATCACTCTGCATTCGTTAGTATCCGCTGCATATCCGTGCGGAATACGCCGTGACGCATTGAGTACTCAACTCCTTGGCCGGGCTAATCGCATGCGTCCCCACCCTCTCCAACTCCAGACGATTGAATCCTTTGGAGGGCGCTCATTGTAGTATCCGCGCCCTCGTCATTGCCGAAGCGGATCCCTCTATCGCGAAGATATTTTCCCAGAGGTGATAGCACTCATCGCCGTCAAGCTCGAGGAAAAATACAGGGTACATTGTCGAGAAACGATCAACGAATGTTTTCGAGACACTTGAGAATCCCTTATGGCTTATCACCAGATACATGGGATTTTTTGTCCCACCCAGCCACAAGGTGATCGCCGTGGGTGTAGTCTTCGATGTCCAGGCTACCGTCCTAGGCCATGAATTTAACAAGGGAGTTGCGCACAATGCGTTATGCAAATTCAGTGATGACGACTTACTACGATGGCCTCGCAGGGTTTGAAAAGGAGCCTTGCGTGGTGATCATTCGGAATAAAGAAATCGTGGTCGAATACCTGCGAAAGGGCCGTCCCTCAACGTATCGGGGTGAGCTAGAGGGCGAGCAATACCATCTACATTACTTTCCCCAGATCGAAGGTTTTGTCGGAGAAGCCTACCTCAGTCGACCCGAAGGGAATTTGCTGGATGGCACATGGAACGAGTTTGAAAATGGCTCTAGAAGTGGAGGCACTTGGGACATCGAATTGAACGAGTGAGCTGTATGAGATCGATAATCACGTCCCTAAGGTTGTGGTTAGGTAGTGTCCCGAGCTTTCAGCGATTCGTTGTGGTCAGTGAGTGATTAAGCCAGGGACGTCCATTTGTTCACTGCGAGCTGATTTGAGTGAGCAAAGCAAGGCGGGACGCGGCAATGTCTGCCTTGCAGCATGACTTAAAGAACTGAGCTGGTATCAGGTGTGAGGCCTGCTGCCTTCATCTCTTTTATGAGCCTGTATTGCCACGCCTCATTAATATCCATTTCTGTATAGAGAACACCAAACAAGTCCGAAGGGATTTCAGGGTTGCCCTTCTTCAAGAGCATAACCTTCCCACGGCCTAGCTTTCCTCTGAAATAGCCAAGCTCGAAGATTACATTCTGGCGTGCACGGGCGTTTGTTGAAGCAGCTTGTGCGGAACCACCAACGTCATCAGGTGTGAGCAAGACCACTGCGAAGGCTGCATCTGATTCGGTTTCAAATTTTTCAATGATGGTCTGGCCTCGGTCAGGCATCTCCCTGAGCACGATCGCCTTTAGGCCGAGCCTCTCGATGAACCTAGCCAAACTCTGAAGTGCTGCCTCGTCGTGACCATGAACGATGAACACTTTGTTGGATGAGGCTGGGGAAGGCATCGGACGTAGGTTCTTAGGCTGGGATTGAACGTACAATTTGTAGTCCCGAACGAATGGGGCCAGGATCTGCGCGGTAAACCCATGAATGCCTGCGATGATTTTGTTGCTACCGTTGCTGAAGTGATGCATGCCGAAATTCAAGGCAAACCGAGGCTCTTCGCCCATCTTCAGCGCTAGCAGGATGATCAGCCCTAACCTCTCTTCCTCGTTGTCAGGCCAAGGTAGCGGGTTGCCACGGTACAACTTGCCGCTAGCTGCGAGGAATTCATCAAGGTCAACACGAGCAGTCAACTGGTCGTTAACGGTTGCTAATGACGGATCGCTCAGTGCTTTTGCTAATGTCCTCAGTGGCAGCTCATAGGTCTGATGCTGGGAACCTTGGAGATCAAGAACGGCGTTCGTGATCTTCTTGAAGATATCAATGGAAGTCATTATTCGCCACCGCTCAAGCGAGCCGCAGCCGCCTTATCAATGATGTGCTGCCTCGCGGTCTCTTTGAATTGCTCGATGAGAGGCTTCACAATTGAATTTGAGGCGTATGAACCTACTCGAGAATCAACATCTCGATAAATCTTTGCGATAGCTTGTTCAATGCTCAGAGGGTCGTTCGGGTCGTATTCCACTGACCCGATAGTTCCATCGAGTTCCTTTAGCGCCTTCGATGCCTCAGTCAAATCGCGCTGGAGCTTATCCAATCCTTTGATCATTCATCTACTCCCGGAGAAAATGCAACGGGGCTGTTGCCGCATGGCCGTAATAATGTCGAGGCTTCGCCATCCACTTACGTTAAAAATTTGGCTGACTGACGCAAGATAGCTCACATGACGAACCCCGACCGTTTGGAGCTGGTGCATTGCACATAAAATTACCAATCCAATATGACATCTCCCTAGCCCTTTTGATATCTAAGCGGGATTATTTTTCTGCTGGAATCGGGTAATGCTGCGCTGTCTAGCCTCGACATAATCATCAGGTCACACCGAGCTCATGCCATCAGTGGCCCGGATCGACAGATAGACAGAAGCTACGTGCACATGAGCATTTCGTGAACGCAGTAGGAGCGCTACGCCCTGATTCTTCTTGAGCAATTCGCTGCTGATGGTTTGATAGCAATGTAGATTTTAAGTGCCAGCAGTATCCATGCAAGCGCGCGCTTCGTGAGCTTTCTCCAATACCCGATATTTAGCCGCGTCTATCCGCGATGCCGTCGTATGCACACCAGATTTATCGTCTACTGCCTGATCTGTAGCTACAGGCGAGCCCGAAGAAAGCATTCTGACCGAGAGATCCTGGGTGAGATCTTTCGGCCACGATGACATTTTGAAAAAGGCTGGCCTGGAACAGGTCACTCGCAGCGGCTTCTGGGATGATGGCGCACCGTTAGGATCATTGGTCTGGAATGGCACCTCGTCTTCGTAAACGATAGCGACATACCACGAGCTCTCTTCCCGAATCCGTCCTCGGGGAAAATCGAAGATTAAATCGAACCGAAATGTCGATTCTTTAGGAAGGGTTACCAGCATGGCATCACTGAGATCAGTCATATAGGAGTCAGAGGAGAGAACAACCCAAGCTCTTGGTGAGTCACGCTGGCCTGAGCTTCTCCATTTTTATACACCACTATGAGCTTTCAACACCCTTGATATAGTTTGTCGTCTAAGGACAAGTGAATTGTTAGAAAAGCCCAAAGCAGCGCCCGATATAATCTCAACTCTACAAATGACTTGGTGAAACGATCAGGCGCACTGGAAGATCACCTGAAATTTTCGAAAGATCCATTTGGATTGTTGTGGGGCTTCTTATCAGCCTGCAGCGGTCATAGACGAAAAAAATGATCAACCGGCACTCGGGATGAATTCGATATCGCGCAATATCGTTAATCATCTCGTCGTTCAACTTCTTCAATGGCTTTCCTTGGTATGTGTATTTAGTTTCAATAACAATTCCGTATTTAGGCAGCAGAAAGTCTAAGCGAGAGCTGCTAGCCGCAATACTTGGCGTTGGCTCTTCAGACTTTACGTTATCGAAATGCAGCCCCAGTAGCGCATTGACTAAAAACTGCACGTCGTATTCATTATTGACCTGAATGCCCTTTTGGCCTATACGCGGGTGGGTTTCAAGATCTATCGCGAAATTATGGAATCGCCTCAGCATGCGACCAACGAGCTCTTCTGCGGACTCCACAGGTGTGGGCAGTACAGGCGACTCAAGAGAGAAATGAGTCTGTAAAATCTGCTCCTCGAAACGGCGCTGAGCTTTTGACGACCCTAGCAAAACAGAGGTAATCACTGTTCCGATTAACACCATCTCGGCGCTCAAAAACAAAATTAGATACCCGACGGAAAGCGAGACTTTGTATTGCCCTTCAATTTTATACTTCTGCCCCCCTCCCTCCCTGGGTTCGTTACGTGGAGCTAGTTTCAAATTGTACACGACGGTCACGCCCCTAATCGGTTGTACTCCCTGAAGACCATGTAGCGCATCTAATTCTATTTTTCCTTGGTATAGAGACTGAGCAGCTGATAAATTTCTCCGGTTTCCTCCTGATATCTTTTGGTATTAATCGCCTCGAGCACTGCAGAATTTGTAAGCTCTGAATCCTCGAAGTAAGGAGCAATCCATGCGAGATAAAAAGGTAACAGCATCAACGCTGGCACTGACAACGACACCGCAGATAAAATTCGCCAGCGTCGAATCGACATCACCAATTCACCTGGCGTGTCATATTCCTTGTTTGAAGCAAAAGATGCGTAGATCCATTTTAGCAACGCGTTCTTCTCCGAGGCATTCGATTAAAGTTGGTGCGTATCATACATGCAACGGTGATTGATAGAGCCAATCGTTAGACGACGCTTGGAGAGATTTTTGGCCGAATCACCATTGATAAGCGAGATTAACGCGATGAGCTTTTCAAACACCACGATCGCTCTTGTTAGAGCAGTTGTAGAGCTTTTATACGTGTGGAGTTTCAGGAGCGGCACTATTTGACGATCACTCTGGATCGCCTTAAGGCACCGCAGAACGTGCCGAATCTCCTCCATACACATTGCCAGAGAACTAGAGGACTCGAGAAACGTTGCTTCAATCGTGAAGCAAATGCTCCGTTGAATGCGTAAACCGCTCCGTCATGACCCAAGGGGCAGTGGACGCACACCGATTGTTAAGCCTAGACGTTAGACAAGTACTTACTATCCTCAGCTGGATGAGTTCGATCTCAGTGGTCGATCCCCGAAGAGGCGTGGGTTGCATAATGCAGTCTGGCCCCACCAAAGTCCTTGACTGCGAAATGATGGAGAATACTGCTGAATCCATAACCTGCGACGGCTCGCAATTGGTTAATGTCTTTTCCTAGCAGGCTGTTCGGGTACCAGTCATAGGCGGGCACAAGGCCCGGAGGGACGACACCTCCACGTACGGCCCAGCGATTGCGGCGCGCCTCTCTACTACGGACGTCACCATGATGTCGTAAGCCAACCAACTCCCCTCCCTGCTTTATTACCAACTCGCTCTAGATGCGGGCGATAATAGAGTCCACTGGGTCGAGCTTTCAGAAGTCTACATGCCACCCCATCACCCCTCCCTAATCCGGCCATGCCCTTAGCAACGCTACTGGTGTCGTGCGGCGGGGAAACGACAGGTAAGTCAATGAAGAATGTGAGGCTAGTGCGTCATGGAGAAAGCGCAGCCAATGCCGGTGCAGTTACCCTTGATCACGCAAGTATCCCGCTCACCGAAAAGGGCATCGAACAAGCTAAACGAGTGGCGCAATCCGTCAGCCGTGCACCTGAGTTAATCATTGCCTCCCCTTTCTCTCGGGCTCGAGCGACCGCCCGTGCGACTATCACCATATTCCCTGATGCTCCATCTGAGACATGGCCCATCGAGGAGTTCACCTACCTAGATCCGACCAGGTGCGTTGACACCACCGTCGGGCAACGGAAGGCATGGGTCGACCATTATTGGGCAAACGCAGATCCGTCCTACATTGATGGAGAAGGTGCTGAGTCGTTTCTGGAGTTTGTTGGCCGCGCACGCTCGTTCCTAGATGACCTCGCCACGCACCCGGCGCAAGACATCCTAGTCTTTTCGCACGGACAATTTCTCAATGCGGTAGCTTGGCTCATCGAGCGCAAACCACTCCAGGTAGATGCCCAAGCGATGATCGACTGGCGCAGGTACGAGATCGATAATCACGTCCGTAATTGTGGGTATGTCGTGACCCGTGCTCTAGGCGATTCGTCGTGGTCAGTGAGTGATCCAGTCGACATAGATGGCGCGGTTGATCTCAACATGCTCCAAGCAAGGTTAAGGCTTCGTATACGACAGAAGATTGCGGGTTTCATCGCTTACAAACGTGTTGACTCGCCTTTGTAAAAAAAGCCCAACAGGGCGTTTTTTCAATACCGGGTTTCCTCTCTTCTTACCTCCCGAGGATCCTTGAAAACGGAAAGTTGTAGAAGGTCAGAATGTGCACCTAACCGCACAGCTGATTTATCGAATCCCTGATGTTACCTTTCGCGCAGACTTCCAACGCGGCCAATTCAACATGCTCGAACAAAAAATCACCTACCTTAAAGAGATTGCTATTCTGATTGAGGAAAAAATCAGTGAGATGGCCGCAAAGCTTGAGCTCCAGCCGATGCCTCATATGCCGACATTGGGAAGCGGTTACGAAGCCATTTCAAAAACTACGCTTGAGACAACGCTAAAAGAGAAACTCCACGCACCTGTTTACCTATCAGAGGGTTTCGTCAGAATAGCCGGTGAGATGGCAGGGCAGCAAATTGACATTATTTTGTCCAGCAAGCCAGGTGAACAATACGGTAATACGGCGTCATTCATCCATAACATTGAAGATGTACTATGTATCATAGAGGTAAAAAAGACACTCGATAAGTCTTCATTCACCGATTCAATGCAGCACCTGACCGTGATAAAGGACAGTTACATAGATGCAATCACGAAAGGAACTATTCCTTTAAATTTTGCAGCAGTCGATCATGCAAGAAATGTCGTATCCATTCTAAAACACGCCCCATTACTTATTGAAAAAAAGAAAGGAAAAATTAACCTAACGAATTTAACGCTGCCTGAAGAGGTGCTCTTCTGGAGCTTTTATTTAGAGTGGGCATTGCCGCCCTATATTGTCCACGGCTTCGACGGCTATAAAACCGAGCAAGGACTGCAAAACGCATTCTCCAAATACGTGGATAATAAAGACATCAAGAAGAGATGGATTACCTATATTCCTTCCTTGGTAATGTCGGGAAAACTGTCGATTGTGAAGGCAACCGGAAATCCATTTTTCTATAAAGAAGGGGAAGAAGTCTCGGTTTTTTTTATGTCAGCCAATTCCTTACCTATGGAATTGATGTTGATGATTATCGTAAATCGCATGGTAGCCACTGGACTAGTCGACAAATCCTGGGGCTCTATCTACACCGAAAACTCATTCTGTCCCTTCCTCAAGGCAATAGTAAATCTGGAGGTATTAGATAGGTTTTCGGCCAGATTCACGCGTGTACTGTTCAAAAGAAACAACATTTTGGACGAAGCCTACCGGTTGAAGAATACTCCTCCACCGGGAAAGATCGGCCCGGCCGCCACCAACGTTATCCAGTCCCATATCTTCAATTTGCTAGCTCGCGAGCGTGGTCTCTTCTGCCGCGTTCCCTTTCTTAACGACATAGAAAGTCTGCAAGCCCTTGAGGAAATCGAAAGATTAGGGATCCCTGTAGATCTGGAAGGTTTTATGGCTGAAGTGGATTTTGCGTTTAGAGCGAACCCCAGCGACGGTACTGCCATAATTGATCAGTCAATCTCCAAAATGGAGCGTTTCGTGCTCTACTACCCAGAGCCAGTCATAGATGCTGTCCTCAGGTACAAAAACGGCAAAACGGATCTTAAGCTCTCCGAGCGATTCCAAAAAAAAATTGACCGCCAGATCGATGACTATTCAGCCCGTGGCTGGCTCATCTCAGAAGAAATAGCGAGAAAATATTCATTAATCTGAGTGGCTAGTAACCAGCGAAATCAACGGGCGCACAGCAAATTAAATAAAACTAAATGCCGGCCCAGGGCCGGCATGGTCAGCGACAGACTTCGATAACTAGGGAGCCCTCCCCCTATCGAACCGTATTTGAGTATTGATTGAACAGTAGCTTGCGCGTTTACTCGTCGGCCACAGGCGCAGTGTTGACCTGTTCTGCCAGCGCATAAGCACGCTTCTGCTCAGGCTCTTCACTGATCTGACCTAACTCATGAAAGGAATCTCGTGAAGCTGATCAAAATCGAAGAGGCAGAGACGCCCGAAGATTGGCTCGTGTGGATGGATGCATGGTGCGTTAGATTTCGCAGTTATGCCGAAGCCGAAAGCTTCGTTCGTTATTCAGCTGGTCGCAGTAAGCGGAAAATCCCCTCACATAGTTCCCGCTGGGCAACCTGTCGTGATTGGCGAAAGTTCGCAATCAACAAGGGAACTCCTCATCCTACCTCATGCTTAGGCCTATCGCGGAGCAATGCTCCTAGCGAAAAAAGCCCGGCACTCTGCTCATAATTTTTTGCCATCTGGGATTTGGTTAGTCTTCGGATACCAACGAATTTGGAGGACGATCATGGACAACCAACTACGAAAGCATGCGAAAGAACTCCGCGAGGCTGCCGACGTCAGCGTCAACCTCGCCGCGATGTGGGCCAACGTTGCCGAGAGAACCTGGAGATCCTGGGAAACCGATAGCGGCAACGTAACCTCACGCTTACCCTCCCCCGCTGCGCTGTGGAGCTTCCTAGCTCGCTCAGGGATCAACCTACGAAAATTGGGTCTTGATATTGATATAAAACCACGTGGGCTCGCGTTGGCTATCTCTTGCTACAAAGGAGGTGTTGGAAAGACATCCATCACTGTGAACCTCGCAGTCGCACTCGCTGAGCTGGGCTTTCGGGTAGCAGTCGTGACCAACGACTATAACTACCGTTATGCCTGCGGAGACGGCGAACAACCATCCCCAGACAGTTGGGCAAGTCGAGTCGGGTTCTTCGATGAGCGCGACCTCATCACATTCCCATCGGCTGTGAAGCAGCGTCGCAAGCGGATTCGCGATCAACTGGCGGCTTTGCCCCCAAACGAACGAGCGAAATATCAATTTATTTATGCCGATGAATTAGAAGTACTGGAACGAAAACAGCGAGCTACAGAAAAGCTCAGCGAACTGATTGCGCGGCATGATTACGTGTTGCTTGATGTGAACGCTGAGCTCGAACTAATACGGCGCTTTGCAAATCTGGTTGCCGTGGTCGTGGACACCAACTGCTCGATGGCTGTGCGCAGCGCTGGGAGATTCGTCTCGGCGCTGCAGGAAATCAAATGCCGCGAGACAACACCGAGCTACTTCGGCTTGCTGACAAATTGTGATGTCGGAGGCGTCAGCAGTGAGCTCGAAGAATTTGTTGGCGATTTTGTGAAGCTTAGTGATGAACAGTATCAGGACATCATCGACTCGAAATACTCGACCTGTAGGCGCCGCGAGCGAGTGCTCGAGCTGGTCGACTCACTGAAGTTTCCTCCTCTGCATACTGAGCTGACCGGCGCTTACCGGATCGCCATCGAGATGCTGGAGGACGCCCCTCCCCCGGGACAGGATTACGGCTATTTCAGCGCATTCGTAGATTTCGCACCGCGCTCACATGCCGCTCGTGAGATGCGTCGCTTGGCAGATGAACTCATCCATTGGCGACTCCCCAACAACTGGAAGTAATATAGAAAATTTGGTTTGCACTGCATGATGTTCAAGTCGGCACGCGGTTCCACCACCAAAGAGAAGGATTACGCGCTTCCTTCACGCACTTATGGAAGGAGGCCAGCAGTCGTTCATGGAACAAGAGCTGCGTCGATCGAGCATGCTAGGCTCAGCTCTGCACACATCTTCCATGATGCTCTCAATTACGCCATGTGCGAATCGTGCTTCACCGACAAACCCGAACATAAGGCGACCGGGCTGGCCGACTCCAACCAACACATCATCACAGCCCTCTATCGCCTCGCACTCCACAAGCGCTCCCGCTGTGCTGAGGCGCGACCTGCTGGGATTGCCAGTGCTGATTAAGTGTTTGCCCGCTGTTGTCTACCTTCAGCAGCAAACCTTCGTCATTCAAGACCTCATAAAGCCCGACAGCAGCAGCGATATCGCTGTATCACGACAACGAGCTTGAGACCAATGTATTTTTTAAAAGTAGCCATTACCTACCATGGCTCCCCTCCGTATTAATACCTAGGTTGGTATTTGGTAGTAAACATCTCGACAAGCGCATGCAACTCGATTCTTCCAATGAGATTCCAACTTAACTTTGTCCATCTTTTCTTGGACTCGCGTCAATACAGGCGCCTGCTCCGCCGAAATCACTACAAACTTATTAATCACCAGCGAAGGGTTTTCTTTGTATTCAAGATACAAATCATAATTTAGACATAGCCGATCACAGATAGCCAGCGATAGGGACTCTACAGTTTTGGACGCTTTCATAAAATCCATCTCAGTATTTTATTGTTAAACAGCTCGGATAATTCGATATGACTTGGCATCAACCATATTTATTAAAACTCTTGGCTCCTCCTCAGCCAATTTTTTGTACCAATGACGAAGTCGCTCCCACAGTACGAGCAAGAACGATTCATACCCATGACACGCATCACGGGAGCCATCTATAGTTGAATCTACTCTACAACCTTGATCGCACATGTTGGAGCTACTGCAATTTGTACAGCCAGAGTGCGTGCGAGAAGTTTGTTGCAGGAACTGTCCCACCGCATCCATACTGATGCCGGAATTTACCGAGCCCAGAACCCAATTATGGGTGGCTCTGGCAACTACGGCTTGCTCACATGGATAGATAGCACCATCAGGGGTGACGCTGATTATTCTTGTTGCGGCCCCGCAATCATAACGTGGCCATACCTCGCCTCTACCAAGCTCCCCGTAAAGCAGTGATAGATAGGTACTGATGGGATGCATGTCGACTGGGCTGCCTTTCTTCGCTAACGAGACCAACCTCCGCATAAACTCATCAATTAAATTCCCATAGGCTTCCGAGGTCATACTTACAGGTGGGGTATCATCAACGTAGCCCAGACTAATCTGACGAAGTCCTGCTGATATTAAAGCATCGAAATATTCCAGCTCGTTTGTACCTGGTGTCATGGTCGCGCGCGCCCATATTCGATCACTGGGGACATGTCGCTGCAACTGCTTCAGACCTTCCATTACTTTTTTGTAAGTTGGAAGCCCACGATGATCTACTCGTTTCGCATTGTGAACCTCCTCGCTTCCATCGATGCTTACCATAATGGTGGCTTCTGCATAGCCTAACCACTTCGAAATCTCCTCCGTAGCTAGAGTTGCATTCGTTATTAACTGCAGCTTGACGTCTACACCCTTCTGCCTGAGCGCACCAATCGACTCACACGCAGCTATTACACCCTTCCTATTCAATAGAGGCTCACCACCAAACATAACGATGGCCAGCGAATCATCAAGGTCATCTCGATTTTCAGTAAACCATGATATCGATCTGTTAACAGTGTCTACACTCATTAGCTTAGGCCCAGGCAAAGCATGACCCTCATCAACAAAGCAGTAGCTACATGCTATGTTGCATGTGCTTGCCATATCCAGCTTCATAGTTTGCAGCTCTTGCGAGGGCGATGAAAACACCTCTGACCCCGAAGAAAATAATTGCACCGCAGGTATGAGAGTCGGTTGACTCATAATAGGCTCTCCGTAGTCATCAGCAATGGTTTTCGTCGTTGTACGGAGCGTAGCCCATTTAAACAACACGCTTAGAAAAAAACGAAATATACAGACTTTAAAACAGACCAATTATTAGCGTTTCAGCAGTGATACACTTTTTTGCGGCCCAATAGCTGATATTTAACGCCTAACTTCCGTTCGGTATTCAGCCGCCTCAACAATACCAGCAGTAGGGAAAAACCAAATCAACCTGACGAGATTTTTGATATTGATGGCGCTGAGGCAATATCTCGACCTAATAGACTAACTCAACAGCCTATTAACAAAATTTTAAATGGGATGTCTACTAGCACCTTTAACAGACAACCAATAAAGGCCAGTTTCCGGCAATGACTACTACGAAGTAGTCGATTTTCCATACCGAAACTTTGGTTGATATCTGATGACTGCTTAGCGTTAGGTTTGAGTTAATCCTCTCAATCACGGTCTGAAGCTCCGCCTACACAAAAATAATTAGTCGACCTGCCCCCCCAATAAACGCCGCAAACGATAGGTCAGACCGCCTAACCAATGCCATCAAATGCTTATCACTTGCCCCCCCGCTTCCCTGCCATTCGGTTTCTCACCGTTTCTCGTTTGCATTTGTCCAAGGTACCCACCCGAGTTACGCAGATGCCTGGATTGTCCCTAGGGAAAATCGCGCTCAGGTACTTGTTCTGCATAGCCGAAGTGTCCTGCATCTCATCGACAATCACACATGGAAAGCGGTGCATGAGCCCTTGCGCGACGCCTGGTCGATCTACTAGTTGAGCCTTGCCTAGGACGAAGATCTCGTCATAGCAAAGCCGCGATAATGGATCTAACTTTATGGGTCGAGTAGCGCGGATCAGCGGAGGTCGCCGGCAACGTTCGCGGAGTTTTGGTCACAATCAGTAAGAACGAAGAGTTCATCAACATGACGTTAGCTGTGCTCATGAAACCTGAGTGAGTAGTTCTCGAGCTCAGTAGACTAGCCGGGCCCAGTTGGCCCGAACGAGCGACCTCTCCATTAACAACGCTGGTTCATCCAGGGCAAGAGATGACTCGAGCTCAGAATGCTTTGAACACAACCTCCCCTCTCACCGCCCGCGAGGTATGCCAAGTGCTGACAGACTTCGTGCTCGGCAAGGTCATCATGATGAGAAGCTCCATCCAGTCATGGAATGAGATCTACCACGGCCTCATGCCCGTAAAGACTGGCTGGTAGCTCATTGCGGACAGCTCGGCAACGCTAAGGAAAAATGAGACGACCGCAATGCGCTTCCTTGAAGCCCAGCTCCCCAGACCCCAAGCATTATCAGCCAGCGCAAAACTCCTATTCCGGTCAAAAATTTTCGGTGCTTTCAACAATTGCATATGGATCCAAGCTGACATCGACCGCTCTATCCAGCCTCAGAAGTGCGCAACTCCCCTGCGTTTCTTCGGCATCAATGCATGCAGCAGAGTCAGCGAAAATCACGATCGCCTTCTGCCCAGTTTTAGAACTGGGGTAGATGATTCCGTCTATCTGAGCTCCATCTCCAGTCCGATACACATGTCGAAAATACTCTGTCACCACTTGGGTGGGTACATACTCAGCGTGCGCCCTGTCACTGCGCTCAATCGGCTTGGTGAAATCGTCGATAAAGTTATTCATGAACCGGTAATAGTTACGCAGCTCCTGGAGTGTTGGATCGAAGAGGCTGGGAACAGGAAGCGACTTCGATAGATCCACCACTCTAAGATCTCGAAGAGCAGTGAACTCACCCGAGGCGACCTTCTTCCCCGCATTGTCAGGCTCGTAAACCTCACGAATGGCTGTATTGAGATCAAATGCACCATAGAACATCGGAATGCCTACTGGGCTCATCCTATTAGGCATATTTGCTCGTTCGGCTGGAGGTGGGCCAAGATCCTTGGCCTGCGTTATCAGCTCGTCCTGGTCGACGATCCGAACGCGATAAATTTTTTTCCCGCCCGGAACCGTATCGATAAGACCTAGACTCCCCACAACTCGGCCCAACGTCTCCAGGATGTCAACCGGGTTCATTTCGTCATGTTGGTCACGATCGTATGTTGGGTTGACCGCCCTGAAAAATACGAAGCGCGCGGTGTGAGTGATGAATTTACTGAAGCTCTGCCAGCCGTAGACCAATATCTTGTGAAGAGGTAGAGAATACGGGTCTTTCTCGCACCATCCGGTGTCATGAATTGACCCGGCAATGGTATCTAGAATCTCTTCTGGGCAATCGGGGCCGAAGTCGTAAAGTAGCTCATAAATGCTGTAAACATTACCTTGCCACCCACCTTCTCGGGTCTCGTAGGGAAGTCCTTCATTAGCTGGATCGCCCCACTCCAAGCAGAGGCTATTCACCACGTGCTCTATCACATCATCCATGGTGGACACTCTGACCGATCTATCGCAATAGGAGCAGGTACCGGGGCTACGATTTTTCCTTACGAATTTTTTCAGCCCAGCGTCGTGAATGCATCTCTCGCAGACATAGGTATCCTCAACGCTCGAATATCCGCGCTCCATTTCCTCTTCCAACATCCTTTGGACTCTACCCATCCCGGTAATCTCACAATGAATTAAAAACAATCGAAAGACTTTTGCCAGCGAGGAATCCTTGAGTACATCGCGACTGAGATTCCACTCATATCCATTCGCGGCCCAATTCCGCATTCTTTAAGCATCGCAAGCTACCATATGCTGATCCGATCCAAAGCCAGCCATCATGATCATGAGCATCGAAGCAAAACTCCTTCACCTCCAATCCATCCAAAACCTCCTCGCGCCATACCGCTACCTCTATTGTGTAGACCTCGAGGCAACCTGTGATGACGTTGGTGAGTCACCAAGACCGCTTGCAATCGTTCCTGATCAGATGGAAACGATTGAAATTGGCCTGGTGGTGATCGATCTGGAAACGCTTGAGGTCGTCGACGAGTTCCAGCGGTTCGTTCGCCCCCGGATCAATCCCGTCCTCACCGACTTCTGCAAAGCGCTGACATCCATTCAACAAGCGGACGTGGACGGCGCAAGTACCTATGCGGAGGTTGGTCAGGAGCTGGGAGCATTCATTGTGCGATATCCAGATGCTGCTTGGGCATCATGGGGTGACTACGATGCAAGGCAGCTGGAGCGCGATGCAGCATTAGCTGCGTGCCCTTCCCTGCTCTTCGGTCTGCAGCACTTCAACGTCAGGAAATGGCATAAAGGCCTATACGATGATCAGCCGAAAAGTCTGAAGCAGACGGTCGAGTCGTTGGGCCTCGTCTGGCAAGGCACTTATCATCGGGGTATCGACGATGCGAGGAATGTGGCCTCAATCATGAAGGAAATGCTGGGCTAGAAACGAGCCGGGCCTTGTGGCCCCGAAGAAAGACCTGAAAAGATGCTTCATAGGCATCAATAGCCTCGGCTAAGGCTATAAGCGCAAACCCTAAATAGTTCTGCTGAGTGCGAAAACAAAAACTGCACAGAAAGCATTCCGACATCAATTTGATATGCTGCCCTGAATTTTCTGAGAGGGAATGCAGATGCGTCGATTTATGTGCGTAGCGCTTATGGCAGGGATGCTAGCTGGCTGTGGCGAGCCCAAGCTAGACGGTAGCTCACAACAGGCTTTCAAAGACTCTGCGGCAAAGGTTGCTGCGAGCCTGCCCGAGGACAAGCGCAAGCAGTTCGCATCTGATGTGATGGTACTTGCGCTTCAGGGGCTCGATATTTCTCAGGTGTTACAGGGCAAGAAAAATGCCGAAGGTGTGTCCGCAGATATGCTTGCTGCGCTCAACGGAAAGACTGCTCAGCAGGTTGCCGATGAAGCAAACCGAGTACGAACAGAACGTGCAGAGCGAGAACGGCAACAGGCCTTGGCGGAAATTCAGGAGCTGGTCGACAAGCAAAAAAAATCCGAAGCTGCAAAAACAGAATTAGCCCGCTTTCAGGTTTCAAAGTCTCGCTTTTATCAAAGGGCCAAAGAGTATGGCCTTGGTAACCAACCCATCATCGAAATAACTGTGAATAACGGGACTGCCAGCGCCGTGTCACGGGCGTATTTCAAAGGCACCATAGCATCTCCTGGACGCTCAGTGCCTTGGCTTGTCGAAACGTTCAATTACTCAATCAGCGGTGGTTTGGAACCGGGCGAATCTCAATCCTGGAGTCTCGCACCTAATCAGTTCTCGGACTGGGGCAAGGTCGAACCACCAAAGGATGCCATCTTTACCGTAACCGTCGAACGGCTTGATGGTGCTGATGATAAGCCTTTATTCGACGCAGGCTCATTCACCGAGCGTGATGCAACGAGGCTAACCGTACTCCAAACAAAATACGCTCAGTAACGTGGTGCAGGCTCTATAGCAGACTCGTGGTTAAGGTTGAATTTCATCGGGCGAGCCGCCCCAGGCGGCTAACCTCCCCTCTTCCATCCAGATAAACCGCCACGTCGCCCGATCAGGCGATGTCCTCAGACTCGCTATTTGCCTTCAGTCGATTTACTTCCCAAGGCAAAGCAGGCTGAGAGCGGACTTTTTTTGTATTTGCCCTTGGCGAACATGTAAGTCTGCAGCTCCTTGAAACGCCGGCTCCTACTCGCCGCCCTGAAGCGGTGGTGGTTTCCAGTCAGCGAAGTGCTTTAACGCATCAAGGTCGCCGATCAATTCCTTCGCGTTGGCCAGCCGCTTCATGACAGCCTCTCTCGCCACACCATCCAGGCACTGCGCTGATTTTTCGATATCGGCGAAGAATGCGCGAACACTGTTCACCTTTGCCCACGTCTGGATTACGGCTTCGAGTTGCTCACGGCTATCCTGTATGGCCTTGAGGTACCGTTTCTCCTCCTCCTTTCTTTTCCATTCAGCTAATTGCAGCTGGTGCTTTTGCCATTCGAGCTCGGCTTTCTCCCGTTCGAGCTTCACTTTCTCGGCAAACCCTGGAGCTTCAGCGATCAGAAGCTTCACGATGCTTGGGATTTTATTGATCAGATCGCCAGGCTTGTCTTCCTTCCAGCGCTGAACCCACTCCGCCCGGTAGTAAGGAGAGTAAACCTGTAGGCACAGTCGACCGCTGGGCATGTCGGCACGCATTACCCATTCGTTTCGATACGGGGCAGCGCGTTTTCTCTCTGGACGTGAACCCAACCGGACTAACCTTTTGTCTACGCTTTTGACTTCAACGTATTCGCTGATTTCGTAAATGGACAAACCAAAAACGACGCTTCCAACATGAACCACAGTTGGACGTTGAGGCTGCCAAAGCGAGGGATAGACATATCTCGATGAAGGGTTGTCCCTATGATCAACTGGTTCGCGGCTCATGCGCTCGGCAGGATCGCTGAAGGTAACGGTGAGGCCTTTTTTCATAAACGCTAGAAACAACTGGTTTGCGAAGTTGACTGCATGAGCGAGCCCACTGCGGCTCACTATCAAATCCGCCATCGCACGTTTGGTAGGCCTATCGTAGCCGTTCTCGCTTTCCCGCACTTTTTTGAAGTGATCTTCAATGCTCAGTAAAAGTGGGTGCCTTCGGGGTTGCGCTTCAGCATTGCGCGGCGCCGTACGATTCAACCTCTTTTGTTTGATCGCTGACGGTCGCTGAACCTGAAGCGGTGCTTCATTTCGGTTCCACACCGTCGGTTCGCCAGGTTGAGCGTCAGGCAAGACTGGGCGAGCTTTAGCTTTTCCTACCGCGACTTGCGCCCAGTAGCCAACAGGCGGCCTAGGAATATTCAGGCTGACGAAGACCTTCGTGAGATAGCTGGAGGAGACTCCGAATCGCAAGCTAATTTTGCTCATTGGAGTCGACCAAGCCAGATCGAAAAGCGATTCTCTCGTCACTACTTCATCCGACATATCACCCGCTGAGTTCTGAGGGTTAGCTGAGCCTTCCATAGGGATCACTTTCCAGCGATTGAATAACAAATGATCGTAGCCAGCCCGTCGCGACTACAAAGTTGGTTACCTACTTCCGACGGATAGACGATGTGAAATGACGCGTCGATCTTAAAGGAAATGGTGGCACTTCGATTAACCCGGCGTTGTGCCCGAGAATGCCTTCTTACATACGAACCTACAGACGGAACAGCCGTAAACGAATCGTGCTAACCGTCTGTGGTTTGCCGCGATACCTCATCACGCATTGACCGGCGTCTCAATGAATCGATCAGCCGACTCCATGTAAGTGGCCAGGTCGACGATCTGTCGAAGGACAATGACTACCTCAAGCTTGTGTGCATCGTCGGGCAGCCCTATCCGTTTTAGCATCGCCTTTGCGTCTTCCTCGATCGCCGCTAGCGCATCGATATCGCTCTGCAACCTCATGTCGGCCTCCTGCCAGTGTGAGATCAGAGATACATAACCCACTTCTTCGAATCACGCCAGTTGGCACATTCACGGCTTCGCGATGGAGACATCGTCGACTAGCTAAGCACGCCCTAGCCTTAGGCATAGCGATGGATCGGGACATCCCCCGCTCATGAATGAGTAGCTCTCAGATGCTGATAAAGGTCAGCAAGAAGCTTGGCATCGAGTAATGCATGGTGCGGAAGCTCCGGAAGCTCGACTCCACCGAGGTCATTGCCTTCTAGGTGGCGAAACAGGTGAATCAGATTCGTGGGCTCGTTGGCCACATTGCTTGGCCATTCATCAGCCGAATCGGCCATCTGGCAGAAAAACCTCCAGTCCCAATCTGGCGCATCCGAGCAAATCTCGAGCTCTTCCTCAAAACTGTCGAGGTAAGACTTCATAGCCGCTTGGGCGGAAGCGAGTGACCTGCCATGACGGTTTGAATCCAACTGCGGCAAGACGTTTTGAATCACGAAGTCGCTGCAGTCTTCCACTCGGTAGGTATCAATCAGCTCAACGTAAAACTCCTCTCCAACCTCAGGCACTAACGCCAGAGAGATCAGCTTCGCTTCACGGTTGAGTTGAGTGAACTCACAGTCCAAAAATAGCTTCATCTCTTCCGCCCTAGGTGTACCTGCGTCATGGCTCCCAGTGTACCTTTGAGGAAACGACCAAAACCGGCTGGTTTCTTTTATGGTTTCAAACGACTGCACTGGCGAGTCTATGCCTGTACTCACGGCGAGGGAAGTTTGTCAGGTACTGCGCGATGTAATCTTCGGGCGACACGTGATGGTTAGGCTAAGCGCTCAGACTTGGGATGAGCTCTATGCAGGTTTGTTCATGGTAACCATTGAAGGATGGAGCATTACGATCTTCAACGATTGTGATGAGCTGGACTACTGTGAAGAGTGCATAAGCCCAGATGGCCGGCGTTGGTCGTTCGATTCGGGGAACCGGTTTGGCACAGATCCCATTGCGCTGCTCTCTGTGTGGGAAAATCAAACGCTTGAGAACCAACTGAAGGAGCTCTGAAGACCAGAGCCAACAGCGAGCGAGCATTTTCGATGCATTCAAAAACTACGCCAGAGACGCTTGATACCTAGGTCGTTCCCAAACGCATAATTACGACTGGGAGCTTATTTTGCGACTTGGTTTATGAGGACGGACGCTGGCCCAGGATCGTCGTAATTTTCCTACCGATGCAACGACGCAAGCCAACCCGCGCGCAAGGATCCCGTTACGTTCGAGCCTTCTGAGCGCCTGGGTCAGCGCTTTTTGAGTGATACCGTCCAGGCACCGCTTTAGTTCGTTAAAGCGAAGCGGCTCTTCACCGCTGACAAGCTTGCAGTCGCCGAAGCTCTATATGGCTACGCTGCAGGTATTGATATTCGTGATGCCGGGCTTATGGCCTCGGCGCTTACAGATAGTGCCGCTTCTGATTTCCGGCCCGCAGCAGCCAAAGCCGGTTTGAATACCCTGTTCTTCAAGGTCGTGACACCATCGTCCAGGCTCTCATTACGTCACTTAGCCGAGTCGATACCACGCACTCTGGGAACAATCCCCGCGTCACCGTTGAAGGAGATGAGGCGGTGCTGGATGCGTTGGTAGAAGCCCAACATGTTTTGAAAACTGATCACTCCCGTTCCTATCTCATGAAAAACCGTTACGACGTGAAGCTGGTCAGGCAGGGTGAAACTTGGCGCATTCAGCACATCGTGGTGGACAACGTCTGGCGGACGGGAGATCCCGCAGTCCTCGCCGTATTTGATCTGATCAGGCCCTTGAAACTTTATTCTCGTGCTGAATGCGCGCAGCGTCTCTTGAGGGCGGTAGCCCGAAGACTTTTGCGTAATCTCGGCTGAACTGGGTGCTGCTTTCATACCCGACTTCAAAGGCAGCCGCAGTGACGCTTCTGGCGTTGGCAACCATAAGGGTGCGAGCCTGAAGCAGGCGTACACGCTTTTGATATTGCAGAGGGCTCAGTGTGGTTACCGCCTTGAAGTGTCGGTGAAATGCCGAAACGCTCATTGCTGCTTTCTCTGCCATATGTTCTACCCGAATAGATTCGGCGAAGTCGCGGCGGATCCACTGAATGGCCTGATTGACACGGGCCATCGCAGAGTCCGGCGCGGCGATTTCACGCAGCATCCAGCCGTGAGGGCCTTGGAGTACACGATAGAGGATCTCGCGTTCGTATGCCGGCGCCAGGGCGGCGATACTTTGTGGGTCACCCATCAAGCGCAGCAGGCGCACCCAAGCATCCATCAACTGAGGCGTGACCGGCGCTACTGAAAAACCCGGATCTTGGTCATGGCGATCAGCCGGAAGTGGTAGGTCGGCCAGCAGCGTGGTTAGCGCCACCGGGTCGAGAGTCAGGCTTACCGCGAGATAAGGCTCTCCGGTCGACGCCGGATGAACTGTGCCCACGGCGGGCAGCTCGATCGACATCACGAAGTACGTCGCCGGGTCATAGTGCAACGTCTGCTCCCCGACGGTCATGGTTTTACTGCCGTGGAGAATCAGGTTGATCATCGGCTCGTAGACGGCGGCCAGCATGTGCTCGGGAATCTCACCCTGCACCATGGCTACCCTGGGGATTCCTGTCTCAGTGCGCCGATTTTCAGCACTTGAGGTCAGGGCTCGCAGTTCATTCAATTGTGTGGTCATGGGCTGGATCCTGCCGGCTCGTTTGGGACTTGGCAAGCAGAAAGCAGAAACAGGCAGGTTTCGAGTAGGAATGGCCACGTTCTGGATGGCCGGGGACTCTACTGTGGAGGCTCAAGTCATCGACACGGGAAGTGCACCATGGGCGTCATCGTTATCACCGGAGGCAGTCGCGGCATTGGCGCCAGCGCTGCTCTCCATATTGCCGAACGGGGGATGGGCGTCATCCTTACCTACAACCAGAATCCTGATGCAGCTCACCAGATCGTCCGGCAAATCGAGGCCGCTGGCGGCAAGGCGGTGGCGCTGCGGCTGGACGTGAGTAACACCTCAAACTTTGCTGCATTTCGTGATGCCGTGGTCTCCGCTCTGGAAATTACCTGGGGCACAAACACGCTGGCAGGTCTTGTAAACAACGCAGGCTACGGTCTGTTCAACCCGCTGGAGTCAGTCTGCGAGGAGCAATTCGACGGCCTGTTCGCAGTGCACCTCAAGGGGCCTTTCTTCCTCACTCAAACGCTGCTGCCGCTACTTGAAGATGGCGCGAGCATCGTCAACCTGACGAGTGCCACAACGCGCGTCGCGACATCAGGGGTCGCGCCGTATGCGGCCTTTAAAGGCGGTCTCGAAGTATTGACCCGCTACATGGCGAAAGAACTGTGTGAGCGCGGTATTCGTGCCAATGCGGTTTCGCCTGGTGCCATTCGTACTGAGCTGGGGGGCGGTTTGAACGATGAGTTTGAAGCCATGCTGGCCAGTCAGACAGCACTGGGCCGGGTGGGCGAGCCGCAAGACGTCGCTCGTGTTATTGCGATGCTGCTCTCTCAGGAAAGCGCCTGGATCAACGCGCAAACCATCGAAGTCGCAGGCGGCTACATCATCTAAATCATGGAGGCTTCATGCTCGATCATATTTTTCTCTCGGTGAGCGACATCAAGCGCTCGATACACTTTTATCAGGCAGCACTGACGCCGCTTGGCATCACGGCGCGTCTGGATTACGACGGCAAGGACGGGCCTCCTGGTCATCCTGACCTCAAGGGCTTTGGCGCCCATGGCCGAATGTTCTTCTGGCTGCGCGAAGGGGCGGTGGAGGGACAGGCGGTGCACGTAGGTTTCGTCGCCAATAGCCGTGCCGAGGTCGATATCGCCTATGCAGCGGCCATCGCCCAAGGGGCAACAGACAACGGCCCTCCCGGCGCACGTCTGCATTACGACCCGAACTACTACGCGGCCAATGTCCTCGACCCGGACGGCTATAGCCTCGAATTCGTTTACAAGAACTGGCAGCACGCCCAATGAAGAAATTGATGATCTACGGCGCAACCGGCTACATGGGACGCATGGCTGCCGAGTATGCAGCAGCGCAGGGGCTGGATGTCATCATTGCTGGGCGCAATCAGGAGAAGCTGCGCGCTCTGGCCACCCAGTTGAATGTTCCTTATCGTATATTTATGCCTGATGCTTTGACGCCAGAAATGCTTAGCGGTGTCGCCGCGCTCCTGAATTGTGCCGGGCCCTTTGCTCAAACGGCCAGTGCGCTAATGCAGACCTGTATAAACGCTGGCGTCGACTATCTTGATATCACGGCTGAGATCAAGGTCTATGAGCTGGCCGAGCGAATGGGCACTAAGGCAGCCGAGTCAGGCGTCATGCTCCTGCCCGGGGTCGGGTGGGATGTAGTGCCAACTGATTGCCTGGCGGTTCATGTTGCACGTCGGGTGCAAGCGCCGCAGTCGATAAAGATCGCACTTCAGGTCGCAGGTTCGATGTCACGTGGCTCGGCCCGAAGTGTTAGCGAAATCATTGGTGCAGGGTTGCTGGCGAGGATTGACGGGGCAGTGGTTGCAACTCCCGCTGCACAACCACGATCGTTCGATTTTGGTGACGGCCCGGAGCTGTGTGCGCCGCTCTCGTTTGGCGATCTGATCACGAGCTGGCATTCCACTGGCATACCCAACATTTCCATGTTCGTGCATTTCTCTGGCGATCCGATTCCCCAAGCAGATATTTCAACGCTTCCCGAGGGGCCGGATGTGCACCAACGTGAAAATCATCGCGCACGAGCCGTAGCCGAAGTTACCGGCGCCGACGGTGCTGTTGCGCGTTCGATAATCGAAACTGTCAATGGCTACACCTACACTCCGCTCGCTGCAGTGGAGGCTGCGCGCAGAGTATTGGCAGGCAAGCGACAACCAGGCTTCGAGACGCCAGCGAGGCTGCTGGGGGTTGAGTTCGCCGAGAGCATCGCGGGTACGACTATCACGGATCTCTAAATCATCAAAAGGTTAAAGCAGTGGCGGTTGCTCAGGAGTCAGCGGCGGTGTCGCCTGCATCTAGCGCTACAGAAATTGCGGTGCCGGCAATTTGCGCCACCTCTATCAACCGCCCAAGGGACATGCCGTTGCATGCTGCAGCAGAGAGTCCACGCAAAGTGGTCACTAGGTAGTCAGTCAGCGCTTGCGCGCCTCGGGGACAAACTTGGTCAAGGTAATTGCGGATTGTCTGAATTGCGGCTCCTCCCAGCTTCTCGGCCATGCTTCGGGCAACAGGATCATCCGCGCGCAAGCCCTCAGTGATAAGACAACCACGCAAAGCGGTATCTCCTCCGTACTGCTTCGCAGCGGCTACAAGCAGCGACTTCAGCGCTGCTGCGGGTGGCAAATCCGACGTTAGCAGCTTGTCTAGAGGTAATGCTTTTTCGCTAGCGTAGCGACACATTGCCCGCTCGAACAGTTCGGCCTTGCTGCCATAGGCGGCGTAAAAGCTTGGGGGCTTAATATTCATGGCATCCGTCAGGTCAGACAGGCTGACTGCATCGTACCCCCGGTGATGAAACAATGCCTGAGCAATCGCTATCCCTTGCTCGCGATCAAACGCGGGACGGCGCTGGCGGGTGCTTATGTTCATTGATGTCTCACTCAGTCGAGGCGACAACTGTAGCGATCGCTACAGCTGATATCAATCGCGTCGGGCACGAATTATTTAGTGATCGCTAAAAAGGTTGTGATTGACCGTGCACCTATGTAGTGTTCACTACATATTCACTCGCTGAGACGTTTCCCATGGAATTTAAAAACAAGGTTGTTCTGGTAACTGGTGGCTCTTCAGGCCTCGGCTTCGCCATCGCTGAAGCGTTCGCCTTCCAAGGCGCCACTCTGATCATCACGGGGCGTCGGCAACCTCAGTTAGATGAAGCCGTGAGTCGCTTGGGCGGGAACTCGTCCGCTGTCTGCACGGATATCTCGAACGCCACAGACCTTGCCGAGTTGTTCAGCCACATGCAGGCGGTTCATGGCCATATCGATGTATTGATTGCCAACGCAGGTATAGGCGTAATCGAGCCACTAGGAGCGATCACCGAAGTAGGGTTCGATAAAGTTTTCACTACCAACGTCAAAGGCACGATTTTCACCGTACAAGGCGCACTGCCGTTGATGAGCAAGGTGAGCAGCATTGTTATCATCGGCTCGACCGCCTCTATCAACCCTGGCCCCGGTCTGAGCGTCTATGGAGCTACAAAGGCGGCCCTGAGGGCGCTGGTGCGTAGTTGGATTTTGGATATCAAAGGTTCTGGCGTCCGTATCAACCTACTCAGCCCCGGCCCTGTGAACACCCAATCCCTTCGCGATGTGCTTGGCGAAAACGCGCAGGAGGTGATTGATGGCCTCAGCGAGAAAAGCACACTGGGTCGAATCGGCGAGGCACGCGAAATTGGTCAAGCCGCTCTTTTCCTTGCGAGTGATGCGTCAAGCTATGTTAATGGCACCGAGCTATTCGCCGACGGTGGCGCATCGCAGATTTAGGGGTTGATGAACGGACGCACGGGGCATTAATTGCATGCTTCGCCAGCCGAGCAGTCGGTATTTATGGAGTCATCTAATGAACAATTTTGCGGGCTCGGCAATAGACCATATGGGCATCGGTGTTTCGGATATCGTGCACGCCAAAACCTTTTACGCCTCACTGCTCGGGCCACTAGGTATCAGCTTAGTAATGAGCATCGAGGCTGATCCTCCTTGTGCAAAGCCTCGACGACTGGGATTTGGCCGTGGAGGAAAGCCATTTCTATGGTTGCATGACGAGCCCGATTCCAGCCATAGCCTGCACATAGCACTAGTCGCTGAGAGCCGTGAAGCGGTCGACGCTTTTCATGCGGCTGGCATAGCTGCCGGCGGCAAAGATAATGGGGCACCCGGCCTAAGGCCTAATTACCACCCTAGCTATTACGCGGCTTATGTCTTGGCGCCCGACGGAATGAACCTAGAGGCCGTTTGCCAAGCGGCTCTTTGACTCCATAGCCCTTCATCCGGCTAGGACTGCTGCGATAATGATTTCGATGATCTCTCTTCCCAGTTATCCGGATCAGGGCGTCCAGCACGGAGCGCTGGGTTACCGGGCTAGAACACTATGTCGGCCCGTTCGAAGCCGATGATAAAGGCAACCTTCCGCTAACACCGCTTCGCGAGGAACAGGGACATCTGGATGTGAAATGAAGTCATCCTTTCCAGCAGCGGCAAAACGTTCGTCCTCTTGGGGGAAACAACAACTGGGGGCGGCCTCCGCCCAAAAAGCTGCACTATTGGCTTCACTGCGCACCAAACGAAGGATCAGGCAATTTTCGACGTGCTCGACAGATTGCGTGAGATGCGGCTAATCCATAGAACGCTAAAAATGGCTATGCTCAGATGACTCCAGGGAGAGGACGAGGAAAATGTCAGCTGAATACTCGTTATCAGATGTGCTCGAAAGGATGTATCTGAATCAGCTCGCCCTGGAGGCGGCGCTGATGGAGTTAACGCTCCATGTTGAAGCCCAGGGCAGTGCTGAAGTCGGGGATAATGTCCGAGGTGCTTTGTGGGCAATTGGTGAGAATGCTGGGCACATCAAGCAGGGGTTAGCCCGGCTCAAAAAGCTCCCATGACGCAGCCGCTCTTTGATTTTGATCTCAAGCGTGTGTCACGCGAGCACTACATAACTGGCAAAGCCGCCATCAATTTTCCGCACGCTGGGAGCACCACTGGTGGGTGGCATTTTCTGCCCTACTTCGACCGGGATTCGGGTGTAGCGAAAGTGTCGTTGGCAGGCATTCACTATCCAGATACCGCCGATTTCTTTATAGACGCTGGAATCATCGACGTTACCGACGAGCTTTCAGTGCGTGGATGGGAACTGGAGGGCAGGCACATCTTCATCGCAGACCATTACCGCGCCGCCGGTGACATGATTATCAAATGGGCTCTCAGCGGTTCGACATGTTGCAATGTTGAAATAGCTGATTGGTTTCCCACGCATGCTGACCGACAGCGACTCTTCGCACTTTTGAGCCTGGGGAAACAAAAACTACTCGAGCTTGGTCGCCTGGAACGACTCGAAGCATGGCTAGCCTCTCAGTAACCCATTAGCTGGTTTGGTGACGCAGCCCCTTGGTCTGCATAGCTCAGCTAAGTCTGAACTCCCCCTTAAACCTCGCATCAATGATGCAAAGTGGGAGTCAATACATGAAGCATGCATGTCGAATCTGTTGGGGTGATTCTTCGTTGCTGGGACTTATGGCGACTGGGAGGAGATCGTGTGTCTGGGCTGCGGGCGGTACATGATTAGCAAGCGTCTGCTTGTAGTGAATCCAGGAAAAGCTTTTGACGTCATTCTGATGAGAGTGGAGCTCGAAAGCTGGCGAGCAGTCCACCAGACACCCATTGTGAGTCAGAGTAATGCCCGCTTCACGACCCAAAATCCCCATCACCGTCTTCAATGCGCATTTATGGTTGAGCCAGGATCGTAGACGACGGCGTACATGACTAATCTATGGGTTCGCTCTGGTGTCGCGACTGTGAAAACGTGATTCATCGGAGCGGGGACGCCCTGTAGGTTGGAGGCGACTCGGCTACTCCCGCCAGCAGGTACCTGTGGTCAATGCTCTATCGGAGGACACGTGCCCTGCTCCATGACAACGAAACCGCAGCATGAGCCGATATCAGTTTGAGATCGCAGGCTGAGTCCTCGTTTCCTTCCCCTCACTACCCTTGTGCCCTACTCCTACTCGGCTCAAAGCCGGTTTTGCGGGAAGCCATTTCACTCCGAAGTTCGCCTATCAGATTGGCAATCGCACGACTCGAAGTCAGCTGGGTCGTCGACACCCCTGTGACCAACAGCTCCACGCTGCCTGTAGAAGGCTCAATTACTTTTATCATCAATGAACCATCCACGTTTAACGTGCATGAGCAGGAGAGCGGCAGGAAGCCACACTCAATAATGTGTCGGAGCTCAAGAGCGGAAATCATGGTGGTCTTCCTAGGAGCGATGTGCCTTGATTGTTGCCTAAATGGGGCAGGAGTCAAAGATTCCTAGAGCCATTATTCGACAAGGAGTTTCAGGGCTTACTCCGCTGAAACGTTGCACCTAGCTGCGTGCGTTGAAGAGCGTAAAAAAAGAGTCTTGAGCCGGGCCTTGCCCGAAGAGGCGACACCATGGCAGGCCTCGCTAGAGCCTCCGTCACGAATGGTGCAACGTCGAAAGCTCACCTGATATCCGGAGCGTTTTGATTAATAAGCCATGCAAGCTGTCTACTGACTTTGATCTAGCAGACGCGCGACTTCGATATACCGCAACTTCCATTGGTCTCAGCGGGCCGAGTCCATGCTCTGCGCCGAGAATCTCCAACTGCTCAGGAACACTGCATCGAGTGAGTACCGCCACCGCGAGACCGCTTTCAACCGCTGCGATCTGACCCGCTAGGCTGGAGCTGTGATAGACCACTTTGAAGTTTCGGCCTTGCAGGGCTAGTGAGTCGATTGCACAGCGCCTGGCTAGACTCGCTTCCTCATACGTTGCGATGGGAAGCGGATCTCGCGCCCAGAGGTCAAACTGCGCAGATCCAACCCAGACCATAGGCTCATGAAACAAAAGCGTGCCTCGTCTAGAGTGGTCGCGCGATACCAATGCCAAATCAAGATCGCCCTGTTCAACACGAGGTATTAGCGAAGTCGATTGTTCGCAGTGAAGTTCGATTTCCACCGCCCCATGGCGGGGTGCAAAGCGCTTGAGCACCGGAGTGAGATATTTGGCTGCGTAATCATCCGGAACGCCTAAGCGTATTCGCCCCCTTAATTCAACTCCAGTGAAAGCCGCTTGGGCATCCGCATGCAAATCCAATATCCGTCTGGCGTATCCCAGGAGCATTTGCCCATCGTGGGTCAATTGATGGTTACGCGCATCCCGAACGAGTAATTGCCGGCCCACCGCAGCCTCGAGCTTTTTAAGCTGCATGCTCACCGCCGATTGCGAGCGAAACACTTCGTTCCCAGCGCTGGTAAGCGATCCTGTGTCGACGACCGCCACAAAGCACTTGAGCCAATCTATTTGAAGGTCTTGAACGTTCATTACGGCGTCCATTCGATTAACGGATAATAGCTACAATCATTATGCGCTTTCCGAAACGTCGCCTGTTAGCGATAGTAGGCTCGCGCTGCGCGCTATGACGCCGCTGAGCTTTTCGAAGCTTTGCCTTCGCAGCCTTAATCACCGGACTGGGAGGAAACGCTGTGGTATCCGCTGAAAGCTCTGTATCTGATCTAACGTTCGTTGAGGCTTGGGCCGGCTTCAAGAACTTATTACCCATTTCGCTATTTGTAGCGGTGTTTGGAGGCGCATTTGGGCTCGCTGCTGCTCAGGCTGGACTGAGTGAATTTTCAACCGTAGTCATGAGTCTTCTTGTATTTGCCGGCGCTGCACAATTTGCAGCTCTCGATCTATGGGGCGCGCACGTCCCGGTAATCCCGCTGATGATCACTGTTTTTGCGATCAATGCCCGGCATCTCTTGATGGGAGCAACCTTGTACCCGTGGTTACGGGAGCTTCCACTGGCAAAACGGTATGGCGTCATGTTGGTGGTTTCGGACGCCAATTGGGCGATGTCCATGCAGGCTTTCAACAGTCGGAAAGCTGGCTTTGGCGTATTACTTGGCGGCGGTATCGCCCTATGGGCCTCGTGGACGATAGGGACTTGGCTGGGCATCTATCTCGGGAGCGCGATTAAAAACCCCGTCAGTCTAGGGCTCGATATGGTGATGGGCTGTTTTCTCTTAGCCATGGCGATTGGGGGTAAGAAAAGCTCCCGCATGTCGATCATTTGGATTGTGGCTGCTGCGGCAGCACTGCTCGCTTACTGGTACCTACCGAAGAATTGCCATGTTGTTGTAGGTGCGCTTGCGGGCGGTCTATTGGGAGCCTTTTGGATGGAAAAGAAAGATGAGCATTGAAAGCGCAGGCGCGGGCACCTTCTTCTTAATCTTGATCATGGCTGCAGTCACGCTGGTAACGCGTTGGGGTGGCGTTTTCGTCATGTCTTTCGTACCCATAAACTACCGCGTTCAACAATTCATTAGCGCCATGTCGGGCTCAGTGCTGATAGCGGTGCTAACACCATTAGCAGTCACGGGAGATAATGGCGCCCGTCTTGCTCTATTAACAACTGGAGTGATGATGCTGCTCGTTAAAAAGCCTTTACCGGCTATCGCAGCGGGCATTGCCGTAGCAGCTTTATGGCGCAATCTTTAATCTTCAATCTCCTAGGATTCTTGGTTTTCAACCCAGAAAGAGCTAGCACAGCATGGCAAGCATTCCCCAGTATTATTGGAAGAGTTTTTCGCCATTCTAGATCTACGCTGTCGCTCATAACTCTAATGGTTCCCGGCCCTGGGTTGCAGCCGCGATAACACACGTCAAGAGATAGGCCCCAAGCTTAGCTGACTGCGTTCATCACCTTGGCTTTGCGATATAAAGTTCAAATGTGTCACGCGAGAACCGGCAGTCTTGAACGACAGCATAGCAATCGTCTCAGTTACGCATGTGAGTTGGCCAAGCGCATTTTCGAGACGGTCAGCAGCTCAACTTCCTACTCGATTTCGTCCTTGAGACTTGGCGGCGTAGAGCAAACGGTCTGCCTCGACCAGAAACTCTTTTGGACTCTTTTCTCCTGTTCTAGAGGTCGAGACTACACCTGAGCTTATGGTGACTATTCCGAAGGGGCTCGCTGAATGTTGAAGATTTGCATTCGATAGGGAAAGCCTAATATTTTCTGCAACCATGACCGCACCTGCTAGTTCAGTGTCCGGAAGCAAAACTACGAACTCTTCCCCACCGTAGCGAGCAGCAATATCACCGGGCCTATTGACGTTGGCTGCAATAAGGTTGGCTACGTGTACAAGACAATCGTCGCCACTTAGATGGCCGTAACGGTCATTATATTGTTTGAACAAATCTATATCTAAAAGGATTACGGATATGCTTGTCTGATTTCTCGTGGCACGCTTCCATTCTTTATCTATAGCCAAGTCAAAGCTCCTCCTATTGGCCAGAGAAGTGAGACTATCTGTGTGGGCTATTACCTCTAACTCTTTTCGGATAATCTTTAGCTCGTACTCTGCAACCAGCAGCTGTTGGATCTGGCGATATAGCAAGCTACCTAAAATTGCCAACGCCAGTATGATGGAACCTACCAGTGCAACCGATTGGTAAACATATGACCACCAAGGGGCAAATACATGCTCGTACGACACGCCAGCTGCTGCGACGATAGGCAGCCCAGCCAGACGACGATAGGCGTAGATCCGCTCGATACCATCCACGATAGATTTTATGACTGCAGTCCCGCTATCGCTCTCAGGTAGATACCGGCTAAAAATTTCGCCTTTGGAAAGATTAGTGGTCATCAATGCTGCGACGGTCGGGCGTCGCGCGAGGAGTTCGCCGTTATCGAGTGCTAGGAAAATTACCCCTTCGTCGTCCACGGCCATACGTTTGAAAAAGCTTTGAAAATATGAAACCGGAACCGTGGCTAACGCAACCCCTGCAAAAGCTCCATCGGCTGTTTGGATACGCCGACTTATAGGGATCACCATATCCCCTGTCGTTCGACTTTCCACTATCGAGCCAACGTGGATGGACTGGTCATCGTGCTCACGGTGATATCGAAAGTAAGCTCTGTCGCCGTTGTTTTTGGTTTGCAAACCTTCGGAAAAGGAATTGGCCATCCAATTGCCTTGAGCATCGAAGATGAATAGACCCTGAACGCCTTCAATGTCGTTCACCTGGCGGGCCATCAGCTTCGTTAACCGCTCCTGTTGATCAGGGCCGCTTCCATCATGCGCCACACGCTCAGCAAGATCTCGCAGGGTATTGTCGGCCTGGAGCATCGTGTCACGGGCCTGCTGTTCAGCGGCAAGTACAATGTTCGAAACAGTTATTTTGGCCGCGTCTACCCGCTCACCGGACGACTGCACAATCTGCCAAGCAGTAGCAAGAATCAACGATAAACAAACTAGAAGAACGAAACCTATCAGCGAAAGGGACAGCGCTTTAGGTGTCAGCCTTGCTGAAATCGGTAAGGAGAGCGTCATTTGTGCGTCGTCAAATTGGCGGTGGGCTTAAGCGAGCAATTTTTATACCGGCGTGGAAATAAAGCTTTCACCCGCAGCTTCGGAATCCCTGAAACCCGAGCACACAGTCGTTGTTCTTTATATATACCGACGCGGTTTCGCCCCCACACATCACCAAATGCTCCATAAACCCATCGGACTGCGAAGACGGCGACCCCGCGCGAACTCGATTGGCAACACCGGGCCGTCCATGAACCATTTGCTCGCGAGCGGCTAGATGTTCGTTTTCCAAATCAACGATCCCTATCCTAAACATGCGATTAACATGCTCAGCACCTGTGTTTGAAACGAAGCTCAATCGAAATGCCCCGAGCCCTACAGGTCAACCGCGTGCACGGCAGTTCGGTGCGATGGGCACTGCCCCTCCTTGGGCAAGTAGTCCCTTCAGCCTTTAGTCTTTCTAGGATCTGCTGATCGAGGAAATGTACGCTCCTCTTGGATCGTGCCGTCCTCTTTGTGGATTTTGAGAGAGGCTGTCTTGCCCTGAAGAAATTCGCTCGCTATCTGCGTAATTTCTGCTTTGGTAGATGCAGTCTTGGAGGCGCGTTGCGCGCCCTCTTTAACGAGCTCCCAGAGTTTTTCCGCTTTTTTGATGTGATAGTTATCCATTGGCTCACCTCTGACATGACGATCCATACCTGTCAGGTTGACCGTAGGAAAACCGAAGAGTTTGAACGGATTGCGGCATTCTGGATGCTTACGGAAATCCTCTTGAGTTTCCTCAGGACGTGGGCCAAACGCCCGAAGCATGGGCTGTAGCCGCTACACAGCAGTAAGAGCTTTAGCATGGCAAAGCTTAAACAGTCTTAGCTCGCTGCAAGCGTTGCTTACCAGCGCGGTTAGCGATCTCCGGCGCTGAGCCTTCACCGTTCTGCTGCCGGCAAAGAAATTCGCGTATCAAACCCGCAGTTCGCCTGGCACTGGTCACTACGAAAAAATGCCCCTCGCCCTTGAGAACGCGCAGTTCGGCTTGTGGAATTGAGCGTCGCAGGACATGCGCATTGTATGGCTGCACGAGGGTGTCACGATCGCCGATGAGGATGAGCGTGCGTATACGCAAACGGGATAACCGCAGCAGACTTGTCCAGCCTACTAAAGCGGTTAGCTGGTGGTGGTAGGTTCGCAGGCGTACGGTTAGCATTCGCTTTACAACACCGAAACGCAGCAGCGCCTGTGTCGAATTGACTGAACCATCTCGTTTCCTCTGTTTGGCGCCTGCGCTCCCTCTAAAGAACTCAAGGATGTCAGCGGGCCTCATCAGTAGAACCGGGCCCGCAGAAGTTGCCGCCAGAATAAGCCGTCGTACCATGGTTGGATGACGAAGAGCCAACTCTTGCGCCAATGCACCGCCCCAGCTCACGCCGAATACATCAACATGGTCGAAACCCAATTGTGTGAGCATTTCGGCGATCACATCGGCATGGCTTGGCAAACGCATCGGCCAGCGGGGCATCTGCGATTTGCCGACACCAGGTACGTCCAACGTGATCGTCGTGTAGTCGCCTAGTTCGTTGCGCAAGGCATCGAAGGTTTTAATCAAACCTCCCAGACCGTTGAGTAGGAGTAACGGTGGGCCCTGGCCGGCGATTGAGACATTCACCTGCAAGCCTTTAACGGTCATGATCCGGCTCGGCATGGACACCTCCTCTGTCATCCGTTCAACAGTCTAGATGAGCTGTGAAAACTCGATTTTTCGGCAATAGACAGCCTGATAGGGGCTTCAAATTTATCTTTCGAGCATCTTCACCGGAGCCGTACACGTTACTGGCGCCACAACGAAATAACCCAAGTCGCCGCGTGTTCAACCGGGACATAAGGATGAAACCAATCCTCGAAGAGTCGCCTTGTGGCTTTCGAGTCCCTCACTTGCAAGTTCGTATTCTCGTAACGCGCCCAAGCGCCCGCCATCTCTGCTGCTCTGAACAAGCCGACCAAGGAGCAACTGTTTTTCATGCAACGCTCTAATGGCCACCCAGAGTGCTTCCTCAGTCGTTTCATCCTGCGCATGAAATAATGCGGCGGCGGTATAGGCATGACCGGTATGGCAGCGAAACCGTGGAGAGGATGCGGCTACCTCCCACAGAGCGCCTCCGCATTCCGGACAGGACATGCCTGCGACTCGACCGATCTCATCCAGCGCGGAGGCACCCCCCTTACTGAAATCCTCAGTCAGATCATTCTCCGTTGCGAATGGCTCGATACGTTTTGACTCTGAAGCCGCCGTCGCCTCCGCTGTACGTTGATTGATGATCTGTACGAGCCTCTTACTCAACTCAGTAACCGGCAAGCATTCGTCCACGGTCACATACCGGAGAGCGTTCGTTGGCATTGAGGGTGCTTCGGCAGTCTCAGGATCTTGTACGTAGGCCAGTCCGCCATAGGCTTTTATCGCCTGAAGCCCAACTACACCGTCATCAAGCTCGCCGGTCATCAGCACCCCTATGGCACTGCTTCCATAGCTGATGGCAGTCGATCTAAACATCGGATCAATCGCAGGCCGCGAGTGGTTTTCCTTTGCGCTTCGAATGATCTGAATAGCTCCTTTTTTGACAAGCAGATGCTTGTCGGGAGGTGCTATGTATACACGCCCCGTCTGTATCTGCTCTTCGCTCAACGCGAAGCCGACGGGCAATTGGCTCGACTGAGTAAGAAGGTTAGGGAGAGCACTAGGTTGGTCTCCGATGTGCATCGTGACGAAGACAGCCGCATTTAGATCAGACGGAAGCCCGGCAAGAAATTCACGCAATGCAGCGAGCCCGCCGCTGGAGGTGCCGATGACAATGACTTGGGGGTTTTGGTTTTCTTGCTGCATGGATCGATCCTGGGTTGCTAGCCATTGCACGCTCGAATTTGACTCAGCTGCCTCAACTAATTCGCGATAAGTGCTTGCCGATCTTCCCCGGTGATGCGCTTACCTTGTTGCTAGTTTCGATAGATACCTCTGAGGGAAGGTTCGAAAAATTAATCAATGCTTGATCTAGATCAAGGGATTGCTACGCAGCATTCGTAGCCTCAAGCCCACAATTGGAAGGGATTCGATGCTTTCGCGGACAATCAGAAAAGCAAGGCGCCACGCGCTCCTTCAATACGCTGCGAGGACATCTGTAGGGTGACTTCAGTTGAGTCGAATGTGCCGCGAGCTCCAAGCGCCATCACGGCACACGCGGTTTTCGCTTACAGTCATGCTACCGTTCCGTTTGTTTGGTCGGTTTCTCTGGTAGGAGGAGGATTGTTTGAACGTAAATTGGGAAGGATTGCTGCCGATTCGCGGTGAGGTCATCGTCATTGAGGACGACCCAACTCTACAGTCGCTCATGACCGATATCATGGATGAGATTGGTGCGAAGACTGTCCCGTTCGCGACAGCGGATGATGCGTTGACCTACCTGCTCGAAGCTCATGGTGACTGCGCCCTAGTGATCGCCGATCACGGCGTCCCCGGCCAAGTCCAAGGCATCGAGTTCATAGAAATGGTCAAAGGCAGGTGGCCTCACATCGCTGCGATCCTTACCTCGGGTTATCTGATCGAGAGCACCGCAGTGCCAGCTAACACGATTTACCTGCACAAGCCTTGGTCATTGGACGACATGGTGGCAGCAGTCGCGGAGCTTCTTCAGCCTGGCAATCCTGTTAGCAAGCGCTGACCCATCGCTCATCAGAATTTATATCCGAAGGGAGACGCTTGCGACAAAGCCGCGTAATCGCTTTGTCGATTTCGTCAGCAGCGCCTTCCCTATACTCAGGATCTGCCCACTGCCAATACCCATCCGACATCAGTCCACCAACCGCCATAGCGCAAGCGTCTTCAATGCTTCCGCCTCTCTGCCCCAAGGCCGCCAGGACGGCGAGAAGGGCTTGTTCAAGGTGTAGCCCACGTTCTTGGGACACGATCTTAATCAAACTATACGGGGAGACTGAGTTTAACCTAGTGTCACTCTGCCACCAACCATCAAACTGAAATCGATCCTACCCTCAAGAGGAGGAGTTCTGCGCTGTCTTCCGAAACGATCCTTGGCAGGCCGCGATCTCACTCCTTAGCTCCGCAATCAGATTCGCCAGCGCACGACTGGAGGTGAGTTCAGAAACGGAAATACCAGTGACTAAGAGATCGACGCGGCCCGAGGAAGCTTCGTAAACTTTAATTGTCAGCGAGCCATCTGGACTGAGGTGCAAGTACAGGATAGCGGAAGGAAACCAGATTCAATTATGCGTCTCAATTCAAGCATAGAAAGCATACGTTTTCCCGATGCATATACAATTAACTGGGACAGAGTCTCTCCAAAGCATAACTTCATGAAACATTTTTGACTCACTGCAGAACGTAAAGTTGTGAGGTCGATCAGGAAACAAATCGGTAGCTAAGGGCTTCAAAGCGCACAGACGACAAGACTCTGCACAACGACTTTACGGCACAGAACATCGCGAATTAATTGGTATCGAGGTAAGGGATAAGTGTGTTGAGCTTTCAGCTTCACATTGGCCTTCGGCAGGAGACGAAAAGCCCTAGCTCCGATGCTAGGGCTTTCGTCCCGCAGACCAGCTACGCGCGCATTGCTAAGTTACGCTTGCTGGAACATGCCGATACCGCTGCCGTAAAACTGACCATTGATGTCGGCATGATATTGAGCTGGGTGAACCAATACAGCGATCAGGCGGTTCCCTTCTAAGATTGACAGGGAAAGCGCGCCTTGATTGATCGATAACTGGAGCGAAAGCTGAATCCCGATCAGATTCTCGGCGTCAGGAACTGTGCCTTGCAGATAGACGTTGCTAATTTCTAGATTTGTGCCCGTGCCCGTTGCCTGACCGATGAATCGAACAGGAGTGCCTTGCTGCGGAGCATTCGGGCCGATATTGGCCAGCGATGAACTTATCTGAATGGTTTCAGTGTGAGGCCCACAGCCGCAACCGCAGCCTTCGAAATTGAAGTAACCGCAGATGTTCTGCTGGCAACCGCATCCGCATAAAGTTTGAGGGTGCACTTTCTGGTGGAGAACTTCTTGAAGGGCCGGCTTAGCGCTCACAACATCGTCACGACGTTGAATTTCAGCGTCAAAAGCCGCCTGAGATTGCTGCTTCAGCGCATCTATTTCTTCAGGTTTGATGTTTTGCAAAGACAGGGTCATAGCTAATTCCTTTTATTTTCAAGAAGCACCCGGAGACCATCCGCTTCTAAGCCGGCGCCTCCTTGGCGCGGAACCCACGAAATCCTTCGACCCGTGGCCAAGCCTTTAAACCATAATGTTTCTCCTCTTTCAAGTATTTTGATGGTCAGTCAAATACTATCGACCGCTCCGCGCCAGCTTGCGCGTTAGTGATCGCCGCTCACGGCGTCCCCAGTCAAGTCGAAGGCATCAAGTTCATAGAGATGGTCAAAGGCAGGTGGCTTCACATCGCTGCGATACTCACCTCGGGTTATCTGATCGGGAGCACTGTAGTGCCAGCTAAAAACCATTAATCTGCCCAAGCCTCGGTCGCTGGATGAGATGGTGGTGGTGGAGTTTCTGCAGCCCGTAAATCCCATAAGTAAACGCTGCGCCTCGCTTCAAATCGTGAGGCCATGTAGGACTTGGTTGGTGCTAAGCGGATGAAGCTGCATTTGCACCGCCCTGAATCAATTCAGGGGATGAAGTCCCTGATTTTTTTGAATTTTTCCGCGCCCGATGACTCCGTTAGCTCAGAGCAGACGGAGTTAGTCATGAAAAACAATCTATTCGTCATCAACTACAAGCTTCATGGTGTGCCGAAGTCCTTCATCATCCGTAGCAAAGCGATGCAAAACGCTGATGCCTGGCACTGGGCTAGTTGCGATGCGGGCGTAGCTCCCATTCCCAGACCTGGTCGCCCGCCGCTGAAGATGGTGTCCAAACCCCAAGCCGAAAAATACGGCATTACCGATGTCACCTGGCGAGCCAGCTCAACGTAGCAGCGCGTGACAGCCCCCGCGAAATCTTATTCCCGCAGAATCCGCTTTCGCTGTCCTCGCTGATTTAGTGCATCGCCCGGTCTACGCGTGCGTTGATGTTTTCAGAAGTGGAGGTTTGGCTGGGCGACTATGCTATGACTGAAACGGTAATGATTTTTTATAATACAGAATCGATGCGATAGTGCTGCGCGCGAAATCATTTCCCAAGCAGCAGGTTCGACGTCTTATTAATTCCTCACCGTGCAGCTTTGCCACACGGTGCTTTACATGTAAGCGGACTCAGCAAGTCGCTCCACTTGTCACAACCGTGAACTTGCGACTGAACTCAAAAACCTCACACACCCCTGTTCGCCCTGCCGGAATAGATACAGCATCACCAGGCCCCATCTCAAAGCGCTCCCCATCGTCCATGGTTAGGGCGATCTTGCCTTCCAAGAGTACGAAGGCCTCGTCGTTCTCGAAGCGCCAATGGAACTGACCGGGGTTAGACGTAAAAAACGCAACTGATTTGTGCGGCGTTTTTACACCCACCGTCCGGAGCAGCTTCATCTGGGGGGCAGGATCACCAGCAATGACGTCATCACCTATTGGGTAAGTCAGCCAACCCTCCGGCGCATCCAGCGATGCGGTGGATACGGATGATATCGGGTTAGGAAAAATAGGGCGGGTATTCATTTTGTTATCGCCTCGCATGAATGAAGTGGTAGCAAACTATGACAAATGGCATAGTGAGGCTTGAGCCTACACGAAATTATGACAAATGGCATACTTAATGAAGATTACCACTCGAGACCGAATGATTATTGGTGCTGCTGACTTGCTCAAACGTCGAGGCATGCATGCCACCAGCATTCGAGAAGTAGTCCGTCACTCTGAAACTCCTCGTGGCTCAATCACCCACCACTTCCCAGGCGGCAAAAAGGAGCTACTCGAGGCGGCGATTAAGTACGCCGGAGAAGAGGTTTCGGGGCCGTTAACCCAACTTCTTGCCGCTCATGGCCCTATCAAGGGTCTGGAGCTATTTGTGGGTGCATGGAGAAAAACTCTGATCGATACGAGCTTCGACGCGGGGTGCGCAGTGCTCGCAGTAACAGTAGAGCAATACACATCCGATCAACGATCTGAGGCTGATCAAGTCCTTGAGCGGCAAATCCACCAGCAGCTGCTGAGCCAAGCCCATGAGATTTTCTGTGGATGGCAACGGCTCATCAGCGAGTCGCTGCATAACTCAGGGATTGATAGCGCACGAGCTGACAGCCTAGCGCTAATGACCATCGCGGCAATCGAGGGGTCGGTTGCATTGTGCCGGGCGGCGCGCAGCACTTTACCGCTGGATAGAATTTGGGAGCAGATGCGCAACCTGCTCGAGCACGAGGTGGTTTAGGTGGAAAATGCCTCAAGCTGTGCAGACGCACGCTGAGTCACCCCATCGATAAATCGCGAGTCGTTGTAGATCCGGGCTAGGAGAATGGCACCTTCATAGTCTGCGACTAGCTGCTGAGCGAATACTTGGGCAACGGCTTTTCCATGCGTCCCCTCATATAGCTTTGTTAGCGCGTGCATCCAATCATTGAAGAACTCTCGAATCGGCGCCATTAGATCAGCCCTGGTGTAAGTCGCGTCAATAGCGACTACACCCATTAAGCAGCCAATGGAATCTTCGCTCAGGAACAGCTTTTTCGCCTTTCTCCCCATCGCTTCTAGCCGCTCTTTTGGGGAGAGACTCTCGTCGTATGCCAAAGAGAAAAGAGACTGCTTGAGCCCCTCGTGCGTCCACGCCAGCACATCGCGCAATAGAGCCTCCTTGCTCGGGTAGTGATGATAGAAGGAGGCCTTAGTGAGGCCACAAGCAGCCGACAGTTCATCCATGGTCGTACCGTTGTAGCCCAACCTTTTGAACGTGTTCGCGCACCGCTTGAGCAGTTCTTCACGGGAGATTTTGGATGGGCGCACTGGGGAAAGCCTGCTCGACAATAATTGGTGCTGATTGTATGACATAAGCCCTGCGCCCTCAATTTGACGGCTACCGAATGTTTGGTTACCTTGAGCAAACCGAACGTTCGGTAAGTTTAATTTGCCCTGCTACCAGCGCAGCAAGCCGTCATATTGAGGAGAGTCCTTCATGAGCGAACCAAACAGCGGCCAAGGCCGCGTTACCCGTGAGCAGCGTGGTCACCTCTACCTAATTGGTCTAGACCGACCAGGCAAGCGTAACGCCTTCGACAGCGCCATGTTGACCGACCTTGCTCTCGCCATTGGTGAGTTCGAGCGCAATGAGGAGCTGCGCTGCTCCGTAATATTTGCTCACGGCGAGCACTTCACCGCAGGCTTGGATCTCATGGAGCTGGCACCGAAACTAGCCTCGGGCGGCTTCAATTATCCTGACAACGGCATCGATCCTTGGGGAGTGTCCAAGCCGCGTCGTACTAAGCCAGTGGTAATCGCTGTGCAAGGGACATGCTGGACGGCTGGCATTGAATTGGTGCTGAACGCTGATATCGCTATTGCGGCGAATAACACCCGTTTTGCTCATCTGGAGGTGCTGCGTGGTATTCCTCCATCCGGTGGATCCACCGTCCGTTTCACCCAAGCAGCCGGCTGGACGGACGCAATGCGCTACATGCTGACGGGTGAAGAGTTTAGTGCGGCTGATGCACTACGCATGCGCCTGCTCACCGAAGTCGTTGAACCCGGCCAGGAGCTGGCGCGCGCAATCGAGTACGCAGAGCGAATCGCCAAAGCGGCGCCTCTCGCAATCAAAGCCACACTTCAATCGGCCTTCCAAGCTCGTGACGAGGGTGATGACGCAGCGCTTTCCCAGCTCAATGAACTGCTGTTCTCGCTATTCAAAAGCGAAGATGTGCGTGAGGGGGTCATGGCGATGATGCAAAAACGCGAGCCTGCCTTCAAGGGCCGCTAAGCATCTCCAGCACGCAAGGGGCGATCAGTAGTTTGCCCTTTGCGCCTCTTACCAAACACCTCCGGCAGCGCACCATGAATGGCTGTAATAAAGCCACCAAGGCATTAGCGAATCCGCAGTCGCTCCAGAACTGGACGCTAAAGCTGGCGAGATACCTATCGCCTACGTTGTACGAAGCCAACCCACTTAGATGAACCGCATGTCCTCACCCACTGCGAGTCGCACCTGGTTAGCTAAAAAGGCCCCGCCCCATTATTTTTCGGGACGATCTACCCAAGAGCAATGCCGGGAAAACTCTTCGAAAGGCAATGGTCAACAGCGCACAGCAGGAAAAGCCTTGATGAGTCGTTCTACAGCGTCAAACACTCCTCACTCCCTTACTCAGATAACCCTAACGACTGACGACGGATACGCACTTTCAGCTACTCGTTACGGTGCCATTGGTGCGGTGAAAGGCAACATCGTCGTGGCCGGCGCAACAGGAGTGCAGCAGCGCTTCTACCGCCGCTTTGCAGAGCATGCTGCTCTCCAAGGTTACAGCGTGTTGACTCTTGATTATCGTGGCGTTGGACAGTCCAGCCCTAAGTCACTTAAAGGCTTCGAGATGTCCTACCTTGACTGGGGATTTTGCGACTTGGCCGCTGCAGTGGACTTCATGTCCGATGAAAGCATCCCCTTGTTTTGGGTCGGACATTCGTTTGGCGGCCATGGACTAGGCCTACTTCCCAACCACCAAAAAATTACTGCCGCGTACTGCTTCGGAACGGGCGCCGGATGGGCAGGATGGATGCCTAATTTAGAGCGATTGAAAGTTAGATTGCTTTGGTCTTGCATCCTTCCCGTGATTGTTTGGAGGAAAGGCTATATGGCCTGGAGCATTCTCGGGATGGGCGATGACTTGCCCCTCGGCGTCTACAAGGACTGGAAGCGATGGTGCGCCCATCCGCATTATTTCTTTGATGATCCGTTGATGTCTGCAGTTGCTGATTGCTACTCCAGCGTGCGCACACCAATTGTTTTTGCCAATGCGACAGATGACCCATGGGCTCCTCCCCGGTCTCGAGACGCGTTCATCAAGGGCTACAGCAACGCACCGGTTATTACTCGAGATATCTACGCCGCCAAAGCCATCGGCCACATGGGCTACTTTCGCCTATCTGCATTGGATACCTGGGACGAGATGCTGCAGTGGTTTGCCCTTCAACATGCACAGCTCCCCACTTCCCTCACGAAAGCGAATGGCTAACCATGAACCAAAGCGTGATCTCTCAAGATGTTTATGACCCAGCCAATGCGTTCAGAGAACTGATGGAGCAGCGCCGGGCAGTCCGACGTTTCACGGCTGAGCATGTACCTGTTGATGTAATTGAGCAGTGCCTACAAACAGCGCTTTTAGCTCCCAGTTCGTGCAATCTCCAACCCTGGTCGTTCCAAGTCGTAAGAGATGAAGAGCTTCTTGGTCAGCTGCAGGATGTATGTCTAAGCCAAAGTGCGGCAAAGGCTCCGCTAATCATCGCTGTTCTAGCGAGACCGGATACTTGGAAACAGGGCTGCAACGACATCCTGAAGTTCTGGCCCGAGAAGGATGTACCTAAAAGAATCCAAAGCTTCTACACCCGAATAGCACCGTTTCAGTACAACCAAGGGTCATTGGGTTGGCTTGGCCCTTTCAAACGGCTTTTGACTTGGTGGAGGGGTATCAGGCAACCAGTCATGCGAGGGCCGACTAGCTTGGCCCAGATGCGACTCTGGGCGGTGAAATCGACTGCGCTGGCAGCACAGAGTCTGATACTCGCGTTTCAAAGTCACGGTTACAGCACATGTCCCATGGAAGGATTCGACGAGAACCGATTAAGGACAGTTTTGCCGATACCCAGCGAAGCCATCCCCATCATGCTGCTCGCAGTAGGCGTTCCCGGAGAGCGTGCCGTTTACAACGCGAGGTTGCGTTTCCCAATTGAGCAATGCGTAACCTGGCACTGATCGCCCACTCAAAACTCAAACAAGAGGATTGCGTAAATGGACTTTACCGAGATCGAGTACGAGGCCCACGGGCCGATTCGAATCATCCGATTGAATCGCCCTGACAAACGCAACTGCATTGGCCCCACCACCCACCTTGAGCTGATCGATGCCTGGGCACGTTTTCGAGATGATGACGAAGCACTGGTGGCCATACTCACCGGCGCTGGAGATAAGGCGTTCTGCGCAGGCGGCGATTTGGAGGCGGGATTTGACCTGGTGCCCTCTACACAAGACGAGATCGCGGCGCATGATCACGGTGAGCGCCCAGGCATTCTGGGCCCAAGCCGCTGGACAGATATCTACAAACCTGTGATAGCTGCCGTAAATGGCATTGCCTATGCGGGTGGCCTCGAGTGGGCCTGCTTCGCCGATATGCGCATTGTCGAAGAACACGCCTCATTTGGCGTGACCTGCCGTCGCTGGAATATTGGCCTCGCGGACGGCGGTAGCCAACGATTGCCTCGTATCGTCGGCATGGGCCGAGCTATGGAGCTAATTCTGACCGGTAAGGTCATTTCAGCGAGTGAGGCTTTTAGAATCGGGCTAGCAAATGAGATTGTGCCGAAAGGCCAATCGCTGTCCTACGCCATGGAGCTAGCGACGTTTCTCTGCACGCTTCCGCAACCGGCTATGCGCTCGGACAAAGAAGCCGCAGTTCGTGGTTTTGGGGAGTCTCTTGCTGAAGGGTTACGGATCGAGGCTGAGTGCTTCAATCGCTCTATCCACCGAGAGGAAACCCACGAGGGGCTGCGTCGATTCCTGCACCGAGATCACCCAGATCGGCAAATGGGGACGCCAGCAAAAACGCCCGGTTTAGTGAGGGATTAGGAGTGAGCCATGCGCAGTGATCTTTTACTCCAACTGCACCTCTTTGCCGTAGCTTTCTGGTTGGGAGTAGTAGCGGTGGAGTATCTGCTAGAGCAGAGCCGCGCCCAAAGCCGTAGCCAAGGATTCATGGTGGCGAGACTGCACCGCAAGATCGACATGATATTTGAAATGCCGGCCTTTTCAGTAGTGCTCTTGACCGGAATCCTTCTCTTCGAGCCGGGGCGCTTCGACGGCGTTTACGCCCTGAAAGTTATAACGGGAGCCACTGCTGTTATTGGCAATATGCTTTGCCTCATCCCAGTGCTCAAACGGCGTGAATCAGCAGACGACGACAATCTCTGCGAGGTGATCGTGCAGTCGAAGCACATCGACCGTATCTCTATTCTTGCAATTCCGGCTGGCTTGGTTGCGCTTGCCTGCGGTGGTTATTTGATGGTACTTCGATAGCCATGCAGCAACTCTGCGACGTGCCAGACCACGGATGAACTTCCGTAAATGCAGCAATGCCAAGGGGCCCCTCTAGCTGTGGTTCGGGCCACTCTCTTCATTCCGGGTACCAAAACATTGTGCGGGTCACCCTAAAGCTAACGTTATGTAATTTTATAAGCCTCCTGAGGTAGCTCATGCAGAAGTCGTTATCGTTGATAGAGGAAATAGCAGCTGGCCTGTCCGGCTTGGAACAAATGGAGGCCTTGCTCCACTCACAAAAAAAGGTAGGGATCTTCGAATCCTTGAAGATCGATTTTTCAGAAGTTAAAAAAGGGCGAGTGGTGGTAGCCGGAGTTCCCGACTCGCACGCTTACAACCCAATCGGGACAGTGCACGGTGGCTACGCAGCAACAATGCTGGACTCAGTATGCGGCTGCGCTACGCACACGATGCTGCAGGCGAACCAGGGGTACACCACCTTGGAGCTAAAAGTTGCCTATCACCGCCCCATCACAAAAGAAACAGGACAAGTACGAGCGATAGGTGAGGTGATGAGCGTTGGAAGGCGAGTCGCTTTCGCTGAAGCTCGTATCGTCGACAACCAAGACAAGCTCTTAGCCTCTGCGACCTCCACCCTGCTGATCATGGAGAAGCAGTAATAGGCAAGCCGCAACCAGACTTCCATTACAGCTCGGCAGATCCCTGCGAGCCGACCAACCACGTGCGGTTAATGACGAAGGCGGCGGCTGAAGTAGTCAAGCGCCTCTTCCGTCCGGGCTACGGCGGAGGTGTCGCTAACGGATCTTCGATAGGCAGGTGAGTTGATGATCTGTTCGCGTAATCCCAGCCGGTAATGGCGGCGCAAAATAGTGGGCATCGTAGATGATGAGCAATGGCCGCTGGGGGGTAAGGAGTGCTGTATCTAGCCAGCGTGCTGGCGGTGGTTGGTTGCGCAATGCATCCGGATGATGATGAGCCAAAGCTAAGCAGTTATAGAGGGTGAAGGTCAAGTACCGAGCCAGCGTTTGACCGCATTCGAAGCGAAGAAACCATCGTAATCGGCTATTTCGAAATAACGTACAGGTGAGGTGGAATAGGAGCTTCTGGATGGAAACCTAGCTGCCGAAGCGAAACGGAACTCCAATCCAAGACACTGCGAGCTTACCTCTACGCCCATTAGGTATGTATTCTGGTGACCAACGAAAAGAGACGGAATGAATGCGCTACGACCTCATCACAATGGACGTTTTCATCGCTGTGGCCGAAGAGCGCAACCTTACCCGCGCCGCTGAGCGCTTGCACTTGGCTGTATCGGCTGTTAGCAAACGTATAGCCGAATTAGAAGAGCAGGTTGGCTCGGCCTTGCTGTTGCGTTATGCACGAGGGGTAGACCTGACACCTGCCGGTCAGTCGGTTCTGCACTACGCGCGTGAGCTGCGTTCGGTGCTCGGCCACATGGACGAAGAGTTGGCCAGTTACTCTGCCGGCGTGAAGGGTCATATTCGGATTCACGCTATCACATCTGCGCTGGCGCAATTTCTCCCCACCGACTTGGAGCGCTTTCTAGCCAGCTACCCTCTGATTAATTTCGACATAGAAGAACGTGTGGGCTCGGCTGTAGTGAAGGCCGTGGTAGAGGGCCGGGCTGATCTCGGTATATTCGCTGAGCACACCCCTGCCGCAGGTCTCGAGGTTCTCCCTTACCGCCAGGATCAACTCGTTGTGGTAACGCCGAGTGATCATGCCGTAACAGCAAAGGGAAAGATCTCATTTCATGATGCCTTGGAACATGAATTCATTGGCCCTCACCTCGACAGCTCTCTCTACACGCTATTCGCACAGCAACAGCCGGATTCAGGGGGGGGAATGCGTGTACGCGTTCGCGTCAGCAGCTTCGAATGTATGTGTCGACTTGTGAGCGCCAAGGTGGGAATCGCGATTTTGCCCAAAGCAGCTATCCAGCAATATCTACGACCTTTGAAACTCAAGATGACGCTCCTTGACGAATCATGGGCGAGGCGCAGTCTGGTAATTGGAATGAGGAGCTCAGAGCTGCTGTCGCCGACAGTAAGGACGCTCGTAGAACATTTAGGAAAGAATCACTGATGGCATCAACGACGTTTTCATAGCGGAGCGTTCTCCTCTCACGAACGCTGGCTTGGCGAATGACCAATTTTCGTTTCTCTCCTGTGCCCCTAGGATCGGGTCATTAGGGCATCACATTGCCCGCACAAGAACGAGACAATCATGACCCTTACCGCCAAGTCTTACTTAAGTATTCTCGATATAGCTGAAGAGCGTTACTTCTATGTTGACCTTCGCAAGCTTCTGACCCAGTCAGAGTTAGAGAGCCTTCCCTACTCGATTCGTTTGTTGCTGGAAAACGTAGCACGCTGCTCGCCTGAAGCTCTCGAATCGGTACTCGCTTGTGCTGTTCGTAAAGGGCCGGCCTGTGAAGCTCCGTTCTTCCCCAATCGTCTTATGTTCCATGACACTACATGCCTGCCTGCGCTTGCAGACTTTGCAGGGATGCGAGACCGGGTAGCGGAGCTAGGTGGTGATCCTGAGCGAGTGAATCCGGTCATTCCCGCTGTGCTAGCCATTGATCACTCGGTCATCGTCGAGCGCTATGCCGATCCGGATGCAGTAGAAGCGAATCTGGACATCGACTTCCGCCGCAACGGCGAGCGCTATCAGTTCATCAAATGGGCCCAGAAAAGCCTGGAAAACTTCAAGGTCATTCCTCCAGGCACTGGCATCATCCATCAGATGAACATGGAGGCGATGGCTCAAGTTGTCTGGGAGAGTGTTGGCCCGGAAGGCGAACGTCTGTTGCACCCGGACGATATGGTCGCTACCGATAGCCATACCCCCATGATCAACGCTATCGGTATCCTCGGCTGGGGCGTTGGTGGGCTTGAAGGGCAAGCCGCCATGCTGGGGGAGCCAGTACCGATCAGTTTTCCAGAAGTGATAGGGATCCGCGTAACCAATGCGCTGCGCCCAGGAGTTACGGGGACAGATCTCTCTCTCTACGTTGCCGAGATTCTTCGCAAACGCAAAGTAGTCGGAAAGTTTGTAGAATTCTGCGGCCCCGGCTTGGACAATCTCACCTGGGCTACCCGAGGCACCGTAGCCAATATGGCGCCTGAATACGGCGCAACCGTGGTGTTTTTCCCATTCGACAATGAAACGTCCCGCTATCTGAAGCTTTCCGGTCGTTCCCCAGCCCTGCGCGCCAAAGCTGAGCGTTACATGGAAACCCAGCAGTTATGGCGACGTTCGCACGCACCAGAGCCTGTATTTGCAGATGTGATTGACTTGGATCTCGCAAGCCTTGAACCAAGCGTTGCTGGCCCGCACCAGCCTCATCAGCGTCAGCCTTTAGCGCAAGCAGGTTCGTCATTTGACGAGCACGTTATCGGCGCCCAGTTGATCGCAACTACCGCTCCTGACCAATTTGAAGAGCCAAGTTTTGGAGAGCCTATTGGTCACGGCGCGGTGGTCATAGCGGCTATCACCAGTTGCACAAATACGGCCAATCCGGCACAGATGATTCAGGCAGGCCTACTGGCACGCAAGGCGCGAAATATGGGACTTACCCGTAAACCTTGGGTGAAGACCTCCCTTTCGCCAGGCTCCCAGGTAGTAGCCGACTACCTGCGTGAAGCCAAACTGCTCGAGGACTACGCCGCCCTGGGCTTCGATCTTGCCGGCTTCGGATGCATGACCTGCATTGGTAACTCGGGCAGCCTGGAATATCACGTCGAAGCCTTTGCCGAACAGGGACTCAAGGGCGTAGCTGTGCTATCGGGCAACCGGAATTTTGAAGGACGGGTGAACCCCAAGGTGCCTGCAGGCTACCTTGCCTCCCCTGCGTTGGTGGTCGCGTACGCCATAGCGGGCGATATCCATGTTGATCTAGTCAATCAGCCATTGGGCCAAGACAGCAATGGACGGGACGTATATCTCAGCGAGCTCATGCCAAGCGATGAAGAAGTTGCCGAACTCGCTAGCCGCGTAGTAAAGCCAGAATTCTTTGCGGAGCGTCTGCGGACGGTATGGGACGGAACTCATCATTGGCAGGCGCTCAGTGCAACAGGAAGCACCCAGTTTCCATGGGATCCGTCCTCGACCTATCTCCGCCGGCCACGCTACTTAGAAAGTATTGAAGCTGAGCCACCAAAAACCTTGGCAATCGACAATGCCAGGATTCTCATGGTTTTGGGCGACAACGTCACCACCGACCACATCTCGCCCGCTGGTTCTATACCTAGAGATAGCCTAGCCGGGAAGTGGCTTATTGAGCATGGCGAAAATCCAGTCGACCTTAACCAATACTCAACGCGACGTAGCAATCATGAGGTCATGCTGCGGGGTGCATTCACCAACCGCTCGGTGCGCAATTTGTTACTCGGTGAGCAGCCTGGCTTAGGAGCCTGGGCATGGACAGCAGATGGTCAACAGGTGCTGCCAGTTTATGAGGCTTCTGCGAGTTACTTGGCAGAAAGGATACCGCTGGTTGTGTTCGGCGGAATTAACTACGGCGCAGGCTCCAGCCGCGACTGGGCAGCGAAAGCGCAGGCATTGCTCGGCGTGCGTGCCGTCGTAGCATGTAGCTTCGAACGAATTCACCGCAGTAATCTGATCGGTATGGGTATTTTGCCACTGACGTTCGTCGAGGGTACTAGCGCTCAGGATCTGTCGCTCGAAGGGCATGAACAGCTGACATTCAATGGGCTCGAGCAACTGGCTGTTGGCATGAACATCATCACTTTGCGTATCGAGCGAACTGGTAAGCAGGAGCAACATGTTGATCTGCAGCTCAACCTCGACTCCCGCCAGGAGCTCATCTATCTGTCTCAAGGCGGAATACTGCCATACGTGGTGCGCAAGATGCTTCGCCGCGCAGACAGCCCTGCCCACGCCTGATGGCATTGACCATGGAGAATGCTATGTACGCCTATGTCGGTAGCCGCACCACTCGTGAGCGCAACGCGCGTGGAGAAGGTATCAGTGTCTACGCTGTGAACCAGGACGAAGGAACCTTGGAGCTGGTTCAAGTAGTACATGACTTGGTCAATCCATCGTTCCTCGCTCTCAATAGCAGCGCAGACACGCTCTACACGGTTCACGGTGATCAGAGCGACGTTAGCGCTTTTCGCGTAGACAAACGCAGCGGGCAGCTGACCTTCTTGAATACGCAGAGCACGCAAGGTAAGAACCCGGTGCACCTGGCGCTGGATCCATCAGAGCGGTATCTGATCGTGACCAATCATATTGGCGCAAGCATTGCCGTTTTGCCTGTTCAAGATGACGGTAGCCTCGCCCCGTTGAGTCAACTGTTGGAGATCGTGGGTGAGCCTGGCCCGCATCGAGTCGAACAGCCTCATGCCAAGCCCCATTACGGCTTATTTGATGATAGCGGTCGCTACGTCATAGTGCCGGACAAAGGTTTGGACAAAGTCTTCGCTTTCCCCTTCTCCGCAGGACGCCTTGGCGCTGCCGCGACGCCGGTAATTGCTGCTCGTGAAACAGCCGGCCCCCGCCATGTGGCCTTTCACCCCCAAGGGAATCTTGCGTACGTGGTCAACGAGCTTGATTCGACTGTGACCACCTACGATTACGACGCCGAAAGCGGGACACTTTGCCCGAAACAAGTTCTGACTACGTTGCCGCAAAGCTTTACCGGCAATAGCAGAGCGGCGGGAATTCACGTAGATCGTGCAGGACGCTTTGTCTACGCATCCAATCGTGGTTACGACAGCATTGCCGTCTTCGCCGTCGACCCGTTAAACGGCTTGCTTGGCTTCAGGGAGGCAGTTTACAGCGGAGGATGTACGCCGCGCTTTTTTACACTGACTCCTAATGGACGCTATCTGATGGCGCTGAATGAAGACAGCGACAGCATCGTCACATTTTCCGTAGATCAAGAGCAGGGCACGTTGCGGGCCACAGGTTACCAGACATCTACCGGCAGCCCAGTGTGCATGATTTTTTCCCCCTCGCAACGATCTTGATGTCCTGCAAGCGCTAGTTGCCGGCTCTTTCGATAACGCGCTTACAACCACGAACAAGAACAATGCAGGCCGCCTCGAAGCGGCCCCGTGAGGCCCGATGTCTACCGAAAACCCAGCCTTTGAAAAGGCGGTGGTGCGCAAAGTTACGCTGCGTATCATCCCTTTCGTGTTCCTGCTCTATATCGTGTCCTACTTGGATCGCGCCAACATTGGTTACGCCGCGCTCCAGATGAACGCAGATTTGGCGCTAACCAGTGAGGCGTTCGGATTTATTTCCGGGATATTTTTCATCGGTTATTTTCTGTTTGAAGTCCCAAGTAATGTTTTGCTCAATCGCTACGGTGCCAGGGTATGGATAGCCCGCATCCTCGTGACCTGGGGCATTATCGCCGCCGCCACGGCATTCGCGCAGACATCTACGCATCTGTATGTCTTGCGTTTTCTACTCGGGGTCTCCGAGGCCGGGTTTTTCCCAGGCATCATCGTCTATCTTACTTATTGGTTTCGCTCCAAGGAGCTAGCCACTACGGTCGCGCTTTTTACCGCAGCGATTCCCGTTTCCTACATCATAGGGGCGCCCCTCAGTACCTGGATCATGGACAACATTCATTGGTTCGGCTGGAGCGGCTGGCGCTGGATGCTGTTTCTGGAAGGCATCCCAGCAGTATTCCTGGGAGTGGCGTGCTTTTTCTATCTGACGGACAAACCAGAACTGGCGAAATGGCTTAAACACGATGAAAAAGAGTGGCTACTGGCCGAACTGGAACGTGATCGTCAGTCGCGCAAGAATGTGAAGCATTTTGGCGCATTCAAGGCCATGACCAATCCTAAAGTGCTGTACTTATCCTTCATCTATTTTGTGTATCAATGTGGCAGTTTGGGTGTCGGTTACTGGATGCCGCAAATTATCAAGGGATTCTCGGATTCCTTGACCCATACCCAAATCGGCATGATCGCGATGGTGCCTTACATCTTCGCGACGGTGATGATGATAGGTTGGTCACGAAGCTCCGACCGGTACGGCGAGCGCAAACTCCATTGCGCTATACCATTGGCTGTCGCAATGGTCGCGATGGTTGGTGCAAGTATGGTGAGCGATCCAATCGTCGCCATCGGCATGATTAGCCTGGCGCTAGCAGGCCTTTACAGTTTCAAGTCGCCTTTTTGGGCACTCCCAACGCTCTTCCTGAGCCGATCTACGGCAGCCGTCTCTGTAGCTGTGATCAATTCGATCGGTAATCTCGGAGGATTCGTCGGGCCTTTCGCGATTGGCATGATCAAAGGATCTACCAATAGTGCATCCATGGGATTGCTCTTTCTTAGCGGTTTGCTGGCGATAGCCTTCGTGATGACGCTGTTGATGCGATTCCATAACGGCGAGACCACCAACCATAAACACCCGACTATTGCAGAGAAGCACCTATGAATACTTTAGATTCAAGCGTTCTGGCTGACTTAGCTCCTACAGGTGTCTTGCGTGTCGCGATCAACTTCGGAAATCCGGTGTTGGCTCAGCGCGACATGAGCGGCAACCCTGCAGGCGTATCGACTCAGTTAGCCAAAGCACTGGCCGGCGAATTAAACGTGGCTATCGATTTCGTGACATTCGATGCTGCGGGCAAAGTATTCGCCGCTTTAACCGAGTCGGCCTGGGATCTGGCGTTCCTGGCTATTGAGCCCGTGCGCTCAGCGGAAATCGAGTTCAGTCACCCCTACGTAATCATTGAGGGCACGTACCTGGTGCATGCAGCAAGCGTGTACCAATCAGTAGCTCAGCTTGATCACTTGGGTGCGCGACTTGCCGTTGGAAAAGGCGCAGCGTACGACTTGTATCTAAGCCGTACGCTGTCCGCTGCGGAACTGGTTCGTGCACCGACATCCGCCGCAGCTGTGGAATGGTTTTTGGAGCAGGGTTTGGAGGCCGCCGCTGGCGTTCGTCAGCCCTTAGAGGCATTTGCAGACAAGAACGAAGGCTATCGTGTGCTAGCGGACAGCTTCACTGAAATCCGCCAGGCAATGGCGGTACCAAAAGGACGCAAGGCCGGAGCTGAATACGTACGAGCATTTTTGGATCGCAAGATATCCAGCGGTTTTGTTTTAAATGCATTACTTGCCAGCGGCCAAGGGGATGTTCGCGTGGGGCCAACGCTGAACGAGCAACGGCACTGAACATCACGCTGCTGAGTGGCACGCTCCGATAGGCAGAGAGCTGGAAAAGCTTCAGCGATTTCGCTTTGACTATCTGTCCTCATGCACACAGGAAGCTTTACGCGCTTCGTGGAGGTGCAGGTGCAGGTGCAGGTGTTGAAGAGTCGGCTCAGCGCTTGTTATGAAGCAGGCAAGAGCTCATCCTTTTCCTTTGGTCATTTGCATCGATGCTCTTTCTTGATAGGGAAGCGAGCCCGCCCTCTGTATGGTACCTGCTGGGTAATGAATAGCAGCTGCGCTCACTGCTAGCTGCTATCCATTTCGCCCTCCTAAGGCTCATGGTGGCGCTCGTCTAGGCCTAGCAGGCCTGCAGCGCCCAGACCTGCTCTCATACCTACCTCATATATCCCCCTGGACGGCAAGCCTTCGCAGAACATCGCGGGTCGCTACTGATTACCCACCGCGCACCGGTGGTAAAACGCTGCCATTCATGGATCCTAAAGCTGGCCGATTCACTCTCCCTTTTTTCTTTAGCATTCTCATTTGGAGAAGGCTTCGTTACCTAATGACCAATTCAAATGTGGTCGGCACGCCTCTAGGATGAAGACTCAGCCAGTTCATGAAAACAATAAAAGAGGCACGCCATGAATAGAATCCTCCAGATACCCCGAATCAATTTCCCTCGACTGAAAGTCATGGGCAGCCTCCACCCAGGCCGAACCGTCGAATGACTTTTTAGGCCTTCGTCTACTGGCGGTAAACGGGATGCCGATTACCGATCTGATCCGACGAAGAGCTCCGATAACTCGAACTTCCGATGCACCTTGTCATTTAGGAGGACTGCTCATGTCCAAACGAATCGCGTTCGTAACAGGTGGAATGGGTGGGATTGGCACCGCTGTCTGTCAGCGACTTTATAAAGACGGTTTCATAGTCGTAGCTGGCTGCGGGCCAGATTCTTCGATTAAGGACGCGTGGTTGAAGAAAAACAAAAAGCTGGGATTTGAGTTCATTGCATGTGAAGGCAACGTAGCGGATTGGAACTCTACAGTGGCTGCCTTTGACAGGATCGTAAGCGAAGTGGGCCCTATCGACGTGCTGGTAAACAATGCCGGCACCACTTGCAATGTGGTTTTCAAGGACATGTCTCCGAACGACTGGCAAACCGTTATTGATACCAACCTCAATTCGCTGTTCAACGTGACTAAGCAAGTTGTTGACGGGATGGGCTCAAGACGGTGGGGCCGGATTATCAATATTTCAACGGTGAATGCGCAACTAGGCCACATCGGCCAAGTGAACTACACCACGGCAAAGTCCTCAATTCGTGGGTTCACTCGAGCCCTTGCAAGGGAGGTTGCCCACCGTGGAGTTACCGTAAATACCGTTTCCCCGGGCTACATAGGCACTGAACGGCTCAAATCAATCACCCACACGTCCTTGATGGACAAGATCGTGGAAGACATCCCCATGAAACGTCTCGGTAAGCCCGAAGAAGTCGCGGCGATGTGTGCATGGCTAGCGTCAGAAGAATCTTCGTTCGTCACGGGTGCCGATTTCGCCGTGAACGGCGGGTTACACATGACATGAAGCCGGCGCTCCACGTAATCACCTCCTTATAAAAATAATCCTGATCAGGAGAATTCAATGCTGTCCTTTTTTGGCTACGGCATGATTGTGGTGTTCATGACATTGATCATGACCAAGCGGCTCGCACCCTTGGTAGCCATGACAATCATCCCCATCATCTTTGCCATGATGGCTGGGTTCACTGGCGACATGGGCACCATGATGATCGAGGGGTTGCGCAAGGTCGCACCCACTGCAGTTATGGTCATGTTCGCCATCCTCTATTTCGGGATGATGTTCGATACCGGCCTCTTCGATCCCATTATCAAAACGTTCATTCGCCTGATCAAAGGCGATCCAGCCAAAGCCGTGGTGTTCGCGACAATATTGGCCGGCATGGTTTCGCTCGACGGCGACGGTTCTACAACCTACATGATTACGCTGACAGCGATGCTGCCCTTATTCAGAAGACTTGGGCTCAATCCACTGATTCTTCCCTGCGTGGTCATATTGGCGGCGAGTGTGACAAACCTATTACCTTGGGGAGGGCCGCTCGCACGCGCCGCTGCAGCGCTGCAAGTCGAAACTACAGAGCTGTTCCTGCCTTTAATCCCCTCAATGCTCATCAGCTTTGCCGGCGTAGTTCTGCTTGCTTTTTACTTAGGGATGCAAGAACGCCGACGGTTAGGCACGCTCAAATTACCCACTGAACGAAGCGGTCGTTACGCCCAGGGCGCAGATGAAGATATGTCTGACCTGATGACACTCAGTGCCGAAAACGCAGAACTGCGTCGTCCTAAAATGTTTTGGCTCAATGCGATTCTGACCATAGCATTGATGGGTTGCCTAGTAGTGGAGCTTCTGCCGCTGCCAATCCTGTTCATGATGGCTTTCTCGGTTGCTCTGGTGATCAACTACCCCAGCATTGATGACCAACGTCGACGTATTGCCGCTCATGCGCCGACCGCACTTAATCAGATAGCCATCTTCCTAGCAGCAGGTATTTTTGCGGGCATCTTGTCCGGGACGGGAATGGTAAAAGCCATGTCCGACACGCTTCTGTGGGCTTTACCTGAGTCGTGGGGTGCTTATCTCGCACCGATCACCGCCTTGATCAGCATTCCCGGCACCTTCTTCATGTCTAACGATGCGTTCTATTACGGCGTACTCCCAGTGCTGGCTCATGCTGCAGAGGCATACGGTATCTCCGCCGCAGAAATAGGACGCGCGTCTATGGCGGGTCAGCCGGTGCACCTACTCAGCCCACTGGTAGCCTCCACTTACTTACTCGTGGGTCTCGCCGGCGTGGAATTCAGCGACCATCAGAAATACACGTTCAAATGGTCACTCGCGCTATCCCTACTCATCATGATGTCTTCGATGTTATTGGGTTTGTTTCCCCTCTACTCAGTCGCAACGTAAAAAATGAACTCGGCTGGTGCTTCGTGCCAGCCAAGGAGCTAAGGCTATGCGTTTATTAGTGCTGTCGGGTGATGGTATTGGGCCCGAAATTGTGGATTCTTCCCTGTCTGTACTCTCGGCGGCAAACGAGAGATTCAGATTAGGACTGAGCTTTGATCATGACGATGTCGGCTTCACCAGCCTTGAAAAGTACGGCACTACTTTGCGCGATGAGGTGTTGGAAAAAGCGAAGAGGTACGCTGGCATTATCCTAGGTACTCAGTCTCATGCAGACTATCCTCCACCGGAAAAGGGAGGTCGCAATATCTCCGCAGCCTTCCGCACAGGCCTGGATCTATATGCGAACATCCGACCCGCCAGAACGCGCCCCTTCTTGCAGTCGAATTTGCGTGAAGGGAGAACCATGGACTTGGTGATCATGCGTGAGGCGACCGAAGGTTTTTATCCTGATCGCAATATGAGTCGGGGTTGGGGTGAGGTGATGCCGACGCCAGATATGGCACTCTCTACTCGCAAGATCACGCGTCAGTGCTGCGAAAGGATCGCACGCCGCGCCTTCGAACTTGCGTCAGTTAGAAGAAATAAGGTTACCGCTGTCCACAAGGTCAACAGTTTCCACATGACCGATGGCTTGTTCATGAACTGTGTACGCAGCGTCAGCCAAGACTTCCCTGATGTGCAGCTTGATGACTTGTTGGTAGATGCGTGTACTGCGCACCTCGTACGCAACCCGGAACGTTTCGATGTGTTGGTAACTACCAACTTCTACGGCGACATTCTTAGCGACCTGGCCAGTGAATTGTCAGGCAGTCTTGGCCTTGCCGGGTCGATTATGGCCAGTGAAAAATACTGCTGCGCGCAGGCCCAACATGGATCTGCCCCAGATATTGCCGGCCAAGATAAAGCCAATCCAGTGTCGATGATTCTCTCTGTGGCCATGCTGCTTGAATGGATGGGCAACCGTCATCAGCATAGCGGATGCGTTAGTGCATCAAACGCCATAACCGCAGCAGTAGATGCGGTATTAGAGGTGCCTGAGTTGCGCACTGGCGATATCGGAGGAACACTAGGCTGTAAATCGTTCGGGGAACATGTGGCTAAGCGGATTACTCAGACTTAGCATGAGTACAAAACTGTTGATTTATCATTATGTCAGATGAAAAAAGGCCCTCGCGGGCCTTTTTTTAATTCAAGCCAAGATCATTTTGTCAGCCAAGACTCAACAGTCGCTGCGCCGTGCTTTGTTTTCCATTCCTTGAGCGTTTTGTGATTACCGCCCTTGGTTTCTACGACTTCGCCCGTGTGTGGATTTTTATAAACCTTCAACTGACGGGGCTTGCGACTGCCAACTTTGGACTCGACAGCTGTAGCGCGCCGACTCGGCTGTGGATCAAGCAGATTGATCACGTCCTTGAGGCTGTAGCCGTATTTTGCGAGCAAGTCACGCAGCTTTGTTTCGAACTCAATTTCTTTCTTGAGGCCTGCATCGCCCTTGAGGGCTTCCAGGGCCTGAAGCTGTTCGGCGAGGTGTTTTTCGAGCTGGCGGAATTCTGCGAGTTTGGACATGACAGGTCTCGATTAGATAGGTAACTAAGAGTGTATTGCAGTTCTGCATTTCGTGCCCGCTTCGTAACCGGGCTAGGGAAAATTATCAATTCGCGATAATTATGGCTCGGCCATAATTCCAAATAATTGTGGAGAGCTCGTCGTTCCGCCCACGAATACTGTCGACTCTCGGTTTTAGTCAGTCGTCAACATCCGAAGCCAGAGATAGTGGCTTAATCAGGTGCGAGCCCTGATTACGAACATTCCCCACATCCTTGCCAACCTTGTACCAGTGAAAATCCGTAGCAGGCCTGCAGTGCTCCATTGCGAGTTCGCGAGCTCGTTCAGGTGAAGTGTCGGGATCGACCCATTCACGGGCGTGCTGAGGCGATAAGACCAGGGGTTTGCGATCGTGGATATCGACCATGCCTTCGTCACTCGCAGCGGTGATGATGACAAAGCCGTCGCGATCATCCGGCTCCATTCCTTCGTGCACCTCGGCCAACCCTGCGAAGAACATGGGAATTTGCTCTTTCAGAGTGATGAAATACGGCTGTTTTTTCTTCGGATCTTCTTCGTCCTTGACCCACTCGAACCAGCCGTTCGCCGGCGCGAGTACGCGTCCGTTTGGCCAGAGCTGATTGAAGAACTTGCCGGTGATGACGGTCTCGACTCTCGCGTTGATCGGGTCAGGACGCTTTCCCTTCGCCCAGAATGGCGCCCAGCCCCATCTGACCTTATCAACGCTCAAACCATCCCGAACCGGCCGGATGATTTCCACCCGCGTCGACGGGGCGACGTTGTATCGCTCGACTGGCCAGAGGTCATAGCCATTGATCACCAACTGCCTTGGCGCAAGCTCCTTGAGGTAGTGATCCATCGATTCGTAGATCGAGTAGCGTCCGCACATGCTGTCACCCGTCGAATTGTCGTGCCTATGAGATTGACCGCAAGCGAACCAAATCGTTAACTGTATACTTGTACAGTTAATCTCCTAAGGCTTGCATCATGAGCATCACCCTCCTCGGCCCACTTGCTACTGGCGGTAAGCAGCTGCCCCTTTATTCATCCAAGGTACCGGCGGGCTTCCCTTCCCCTGCGGCTGACCACATCGAAAAGCACATTTCCCTGGATGAGCTGTTCGATATCAGGGCGCCGCACGTGTATCTGGTGAGGATTGATGGGGATAGCATGCAGGGCGCGGGCATCTATTCCGGGGATGTGGTGATCGTCGATCGAAGCATCGAAGCGGTCAGTGGCGATATCGTTATTGCCGCGTTGAATTCGGAGCCCTTCTGCAAGCGCCTGCTTCTGCGCGAGAACGCCGTGTTGCTTGTGTCAGAGAACCCAAAATATCCGGCTAGACATGTCATGGAAGGCGATGAGCTTGTGATCTGGGGCGTTGTGAAATACAGCGTGCGCGATCATGACAATACGTGAACCTGTCTTCGCCCTGATCGACTGCAACTCGTTTTACGCGAGCTGCGAGCGCGTCTTTAGACCCGACCTCGCCAAGACACCTATCGTGGTGCTGTCCAACAATGACGGCTGTGTGATCGCACGTAGCTACGACGCCAAGCCGTTCGTAAAAATGGGGCAGCCGTACTTCCAGATCAAAGACCATCTACGCCGGCATGGAATCGTGGCCTTCAGCAGCAATTACGCTCTGTACGGCGACATGAGTGAGCGCGTCATGACGATCATCGAATCGATGGTGCCGGCACTTGAGGTCTACAGCATTGATGAAGCATTTGCTGATTTGACTGGCATGCCTGGAGATCTGTCCGCGTTCGGCAGGCACATGCGCTCCACCCTTCTTAAGCGCACAGGCATTCCAGTTGGGGTGGGGATCGCGCGCACGAAGACACTGGCCAAGCTCGCCAACCACACAGCCAAACGGCTGCTCGATATCACCGGCGGCGTAGTGGATTTGTGCGATCCGTTCAAACGCGACTGGACGCTGCGCAACACCGACGTCGGCGAAGTCTGGGGCATTGGCAAGCGCATGAAGTCTCATCTGGAAACACTGGGCATCAAGACTGCAATGGACTTGGCAAAAGCCGATCCGTGGATGCTTCGTCAGAAATTCAGCGTGGTGATCGAGAAAACGGCTCGCGAGCTAGCCGGTACCCCATGTTTGGAACTGGGGGAAGCTGACCCACCCAAGCAAGAGATTTGCTGCAGCAGGATGTTCGGCACGCGGCTCACGCAGATTGAGCCGATCAAGGAAGCGGTCGCTACCTACACACAACGCGCGTCGGAAAAGCTCCGAGCGCAAAACTCGCTGTGCAAGAAGATCCGCGTGAGCATTCGCACCGGCATGTTCAATCCTGAGGAAGCGAAATATGCGAATGGCGCCTTGGTGGAATTGCCGTACCCGACCAACGACGTGCGGCTGATGACGAAGGCTGCGACCGAAGCGGTCAATCGTCTCTTTCGTCCCGGCTACAAGTACAGCAAGGCGGAAGTCTTGCTGATGGATCTGCGGCAGCCTGGCGAATTCACTGACGACCTGTTCGCGCAATCCCAGCCGGCGATGGCAGACAAGGTGATGGGTGTGCTGGATGAGATCAATAGTCGCTGGGGAAAGGGAGTGCTGCGTTTAGCCAGCGTGCCTGCCGCGCCTGGTTGGGCAATGCGTCGGGAGCTGATGAGTCAAAGTTACACGACGAAGTTAGATCAGCTGTGGACGGTGAGAGCAAAGTAGCGACCACGAGATGGGCATCTACCGCCGCAGAAACGAGCAGCCTTGAACGGCTGCTTACGGCCAAAAGCTGCCATTCATCGCGACTCGATAATTCCCACACTACCAGCATCATCATGCTCGCCACGTTCCCATCGTGGAATCTAAGTTGTTAGCTTGCTCACTGCAGTATGTCGCTTATTTCCTGTGTTGTTAGGAAACGTGTGTTTTGTGGTTTTTTTACTAGCCAAACTTTTGCGAACGCCGAACGCCCAGATGCAATGTGCAGTTCTAGAGTACTTAAAAGCTTTGAGTGGAAAATATTTGGAATAGGAACCTTTCCATTGAGAAATTTGATCGATCCTTTTACTCCAGGGGAATTAGATAATTTTTTCAAATTCCAGACTTTAGAGCCATTAGCAGTGAGCAAACCCATTGCCCTTGCATCTGCCGCCGTAGTAGTTGTTGTGGATGTCCATGATACCTCTGTGGACAAAAGAGCTACAAAGGTAAAGTCATCCATGGCAGGGTATAAAGATGCAGCTCTAATAAAGTCCTTAATCAAGTCTCTGCGGCGATTAGAAGCGTTCCCTTTGTCCTCTTGTCGCCACCACTTAAGCTCAACTCCGCCGACCTCTTTCATTGCTCCTTGGTTGCCTTGGCGATATACAATCAAGTCAACGGCTGAGTCAGACCAGCCAGCAGGCAAAACCTCTCTCTTAAGTACCCAAGCCTGTTTTATCTGTGCTCCGGTTGCAGCTGCTGCAACAATTAGACTATCGCGAAGAGTGATTTCTCCCATACCCACTAGGGATGAGGTAGCTAAGCCATGTGCAGCATGTGAGATTAGGATGCTACAGATGCGGTCTGCTAGGTCTTGTATTTCTGTTGGAGTCATGGCTGTTCCTGATAAAGCTAACTATAATGGACATAAAATGGTGCAAAACTAATCTATCGGGGGACGTTTTATAACATTCCATGTTCCTCTGGCTATCCGTGCTTATACCAAGGCTTTCAGCGTTCTTATGAACATTTAGGGAAATTATACGCCATGAAAAACCACGTTTGCTCGACCTGGTGCGCGACCAAATTTACCTGAAAAATTACTCGATTTGCACGGGCCGTGCTTATTGTTAGTGCGTATAGAGATATTTTCATCGTTATACGCCACGAAAAGGGCCGCCCAAATCGGGGATTATTTTCCAACCTTACCGTGTATTCACATGTACCGGCAATCAGCAGTAAGCGCTATTTAACTTACGGCAAACGACAGGTTTTGGCCGATAGCTGCCGGTACCGGTTGGTAGATATCGGCCAAAAGCAGCCATTAACACTCGGGCTATTATGGTGTTTTTATTGTTTCGGATAAAGCTCACGGCATCGCCTTTCAATGTCGTTTTTTTCCTCCTCAGATACATCGAATGAATAATATGTAGGATTGTTCATAAAGCACCTTGTAAAGGCGTCGTGTGCTAGAAGAGTATCCAAATCCATGATGCTTGCCGCGTATCCCCTTAGATCTGAAATATGAGCACTCATGTCAATTCCGATATCTCTCATATGATGGATTGTACTGCCAGCTCTCCAAATACTTGCAAGTTGATAGCGATAGGTCTGAAGGGCTTCAAAGACTCGTTCTTTTCCTTGCTCGTCTCGTTGCTCAACATAGCTTTCCAATAGGGCGCGAAACTGACGTAGATCTTGGTCAGTCAACTTTTCTAGGGCCTTAGCTGCCAGCATTACATTTGTCTCGCCCTTATTTACTGCGTTGCGAACGCGTTCGGTGCGGACATTCTTTTCATGGCTCGACTCGGAAAATTTTTGCTGCCGATAGAGCAGGGCCAAAGTCAACAACGCTATCATGGGGCTATAGAGTCCACCCAACGCGCCACCCATCCGCGACCAGTCTTCATGAGCAGTCCATATCCCAAAGCCAAACTGATAGGAATAAATTGCAATAGGCGAGAATAGTATTAGAAACGCTACAAGAAAAAAAAGCTTTGCTTTTTCATTTTTAAACAACTCAAGCGGCATCTCAATTTCTTAAATTTCTTAAATTTCTTAAATTTCTTAAATTTCATGAACTTTCTTTTTAGGGATTGATTTTTGTGGTGTACATGAATCGCTCTAGATTTTGAAGGCAGAGCCGAGCCTCAGTGGAGATCTGTTTGGCCAGCGCTGAATTGTCCGCTATTGGCCGGAAGCGGATATTCGGGAATCACCTCTTCCTCATTAATCTTGCATAGCCCTCCACCTGATAGCGGTCATCACTGACAGATAAACGTTGTAGATAAAGGACTTAAGCTGCATCATAAGAAAGAACATTCCTCCATAAAGAAAAACATATGAGACACCTACAAGCCACTCTTCGATATGGCACCCAATCGGCGACATAGAGATCAGCTTGTACAATAGCCCCCCCTTAACCCCGAAAACTGTTATCAGTAAGCAAGTCACGGTATATACCAAGTAATAGATGAAGATCCGTATAAAAATAAAAAAATTATTCTTCAAATATGATAAGCCGGATTTCTCGTGACGGTGCCTCGACATAGCAACTAACATATCGGGTTGGCTAATGGTGGCGAAGATTGTAAACCCCGCCAAAAGAAACCCAAGCACAGAGACGACAATCCCCATCGCGATTGACGAAAATTCCCTCACTATTTTAAGTTTTTCATCAAGAGATATTTCTAAAACGCAGTATTGAGCGGTCACGAGACCCACAACGGCGATTGTTGTCCAAATATTGAAAGAGTTGAATGGGATCCGGCGAGCCCTAAGATAGACGGCCCACAGGCTTTTCTCCTCCGTCAAAGCCTTGGCCGACAGATCATCGTTAATCATTGTCATTGTCTCGATAGGGAGCTAGTTTTTCACGCGCATGTTTGGGCGGGTTTTCGACTTGAATCAAACCATCACCCAGAAGTTCCAAAAATTTACCAAACATTTTTTTTGCGATACGAACCGGTGTGTGACTGGTAACCTCAATCGAGGTTTTGAGCTGGAAATCGTTATTGTCACCCCTAACGGTGTTTCCAGATGAATCTTTTCCCACCATCACCACCCGCTGGTTACCCTGAACTGTTGCAGCCTGAACCTCTTCGATCACGGCCTCCTTCTCTAGCCCCTCTGGGCTTGAGTGCTTGATTGTCGTGGTACGACTGCCTACCTCGTCTTTCTGTCTCTGAACTGCCCGGAAAAACCCTTCGTTGTCCAGTTCATCGTTCCTATCTGAAAACTTATAGGTCACGGAGCTGAGCACTTCATACTGCCGAATGAAATCTTCCACATTGTGAGCTGATGTCAAAGGAATTATATCTAGTGTCGGCGGAAAATGCTCAACTAGTAATTTCTTCTTCGTCACCCGGTTTCCCGCCGCCTTACTTTCCTCGGCGAGACTATCAATGTACAGTTTGTGTTTTGCCTTGATGAAACTCTCAATGGTTGATTTAAAATTTTCCAGAGTGGGTGCCAATTTAGTTTCTTTCAAATAGATCAAGCGATGGACATCCAGAACCAGCACAAATATTGCTGACGGAGAGGACTGCATTTCATCGTGATCTTCTACCAAACCCTGAGACTGCTTGTAAATCTGTTCCCGTTCCAGAATCATATCTTTTATGAATCTACCGACCAGTAGAACTCTGCCGTCGATGGTTATCAACTCAACTTTATCAAAAAAGTATTTCGTATCACTGTACTTCCGCAGCAGGCCATCATCAGCAAAAGCTGGATAGACAACAGTCTCGAAATAATCGAGGAGATTTTTGCTGCCGAACTTGCAGACAAAATTACCCAACTCAACGGGGCGCGGTGTCTTTGACATTAGATCCCTCTACGTTCGGATTACGGATAGCAAACTGATGCCAACCATAGTTGCTCATCAATTTTTTGTCACCTATGGCAGTGGGCACTGTTCCTGCCGTCTGTCCGCAAACTCAACCCCGCAGCGGCGGCTACCTGCCGCCCGAAAGATCACAGCAAGCGCTACAGCGCCGCGACGTTGCGCAGAACCTCTAGTGGACAGTCTCCTCATTGCCATGAACACCCAACGGATGCCGTAATCACCATTTGCGGTATGCCGCGCCTGGTGGTGCGGCTGTGTTGATATCATCTCGTTTGATGGTATCCGAGCGGTTCGCGGGTGTTCTATGACCTGATGCGAATCAGATCAAGAATAGGCGATGGAAAAGCTAAAGTGTCTGGAAGCGGTATCGAAGGATTCGTTACGCTTTTGAAAGAGGACTCGTCGCTCGTTCCCTGATTTCGAGACCAATCACAAACAGCGCGCTGAATTGAGTGGCGTCTGCTCTGGCCGTTATCCGCCCTTTTTGAGACTGTAATCGGCCAGAAGCGGTCATTCGAAAAAATAGAACGGCTCCGAACAAAACGCCTAACTTCACCGGTACAGCCCATCCCTTATAACGGGTTAGGAGGTATTTTGCGTTCAATCAGATTGAGCTCCTCCTTCCAATATCTCAAACCCGTCATCAACGGGGGCATACCCGACAACTTTTCTGCTCTGATCAATAGAGAGACGCTTATATCGGTTATCTGAGACCCCATGGATAACGTGAAAACCCTTCAGCTCGGCTTCAACACAATTGTTGAGTAGCGCAACAACATCTCTAAAACTGATGAAGGCCGCAACGTCTCTGGGACTGTGGGTTTGCCCTTGTTGAAATTTGGCTACGTTGGCAATACGGACTGCGATGGTCGTCATCTGTCCATCGTTTGCATACATCGAAGCCAAAGCTTCTCCGAACGCCTTGCTGACTCCGTAGAGATTGCCTGGTTTAGGTGCCATGCATTCCTGGATTTGAGCATCCTTTGGATATCCCTCAATCACTTGGGCGCTGCTTGCAAATATGAAGCGCTTGCAACCTTGTGCCTTTGCGGCGAAAAGCATGTTGTAAGTGCCCACGATGTTCACTGGAAGCAGTGAGTCCATGAAATCGGCGTCTGGGTCAGGGTCAGCGGCAAGATGGATGACGGTATGGATACCTTCGCAAGCTCGAAGACAACTGGCTTGATCCCGGACATCCAGAGCGAAACGCTGTGCCGAGTCCGAGAGTTGAGTTACGTCTAGATCGGCCAAACGCAAATCGGATTTATCGTCGCGCTCTTGCCAAAAAGCAGTGCCGATTTTTCCTGCCGCACCTGTGACGAGGATTTTCCTTGAGCTCATTTCGGCATGTCCTTATGGTAAATGTCACGCCAGCCTCCCAGCCTTGTGATCGGTTTACAACCACCGATATGAGCAATCGTGAATTCAGACAAGCGCTGTAGCTGGCAATGCTTTCGTGCTGACCAGGCCATTGTTGGCCTAAAGTGGCCAAGCAGAAAAGACAGCCATCAGCAATATCAAACCGAGAGCGTCTTCGGTAGGAATTATTTTACCCAGCGAACGGTATCGGCAGTAATTACCGGCCTATGGTTGTGCCCTAGCCTCTGACTAACGAGCCACAGCCTAGTCGCTTGGACAGCTACTACCTTTCCCGAGAATTCCTTCTTTTTGAGAACCTCGGCGCTGACAACGTAGCTACCACACTCAACGCAATCAACTATCGCACCATGAAAGTTGGTTTCAAGCACCCGAGCCGACGCCCCACAAATTGAACAGCTCATACGTCACTCCCTGCAGTCGTTGAACTGTAGCCGAACGCTGGTCACTCTCCACCTGTCACGGAGGGCTCAGACGATTATTGCCAACAAAAGCTGTTTCGCCTCGGCATGGAGCCACAGAAGGAGATTTCTGAAGATTTTCGAGCGTTGGATGCTACTTAGCGGTAGAGCTGTTGCCTTCTACCGGTCGACCATCAAGGGCAGGCAGCGGATCGGTTGAAATGCCAGTGAGTATGGACGCCCATGCTGCGTAAGCTTGCTTGTGACGAGACACCGCTTCATCCCAGCGGCTGCCTGTTACCTCGTGCGAGACGACAAGCATCATTAGGTGATTTGTGGCTGCATCTAGGTCAACGAGGGAGTGATGGGCGTTAAATCGAAAATCGTCGGTCGAAGGCATAGCGTCACGCATATTGAGTGAGTGGGTAAAAGCATCGGCGCCCCCACATGACATCATTATGACATTGCCCTGCGTAGTTAGTGCACACACCCGGACGACCGGTGGATAGGGTGTCTGGCCATCAAATGGGCACGTTGGGCCTCATAGACTTTCGCTCACGGAGGTGATTTCTTGGTTCGCCCCCAGCCATTTCGTATGATGAGCAATCTAAGTTTGGGATGCTTGGCGTGAAACCATCATCAAAAAAAGCTTCAACCACTCCGCCCGTATCAACCGGAGTCACCCAGAATTTAAGCGAGGCTGTAAGTCAGCTTTCTTGGGACGACTTGCGAATCATCAAAACGCTAAGCGAATGCGGTAATAGAGCAACGACTGCAAAGAGGTTGGGGATCAATGTATCCACCGTATCGCGTCGTGTGGCTCAAGTGGAAAAGACACTTGGGGTCGCTTTATTTGACCACCGCCGCTCTGGGTACATGCTGACGCCCGAAGGTCTTGAATTAAGAGCGCTCGCCGAACGCGTCGAGCTTGATATCGTCAGCGTTACACGTCGGGTTTCTCGGGCAGGTCAAGGGCTGCTTGGAAAGCTTAGGATCACTACCAGCGACTCCCTGCTGCTGTATTTTCTCACGCCGATCATCGCCGACTTCAAGGCGCTAAATGAAGGAATTGCCATCGAGGTTCTGGTTGGCAACGAGACGTTAAGTCTGGCTCGCGATGAATCTGACGTAGCGGTGAGAGCGACCAAAAAACCTGCCGAAAGTCTAGTCGGGCGCAAGCTCGCTTCGATCGCATGGGCGCCTTATGGCAGCATAAAACAAGCGACTACTACCCCGTTCGCAGAAGGCCAACCGTGGGTATCGTATTCCGCAGGATTATGTGGGCTGAAGGCCAAAAGCTACGTCGAAGACAGAGTCGGCGCCGACTGTATTTCTTATCGTACCGACTCAGTCGCGGCCGCGAGCGTCGCCATTGCGGCAGGCCTTGGTTATGGATTTCTCCCGTGCATGCTGGGAGACATTACACCTGGGTTAACACGCGTAGGGCCAGTTGTGCGCGAACTACAGGACGAGCTCTGGCTGCTTACGCATCAGGACATTCGAAAGTCATGGAGAGTCAAAGCATTCATGACTTTTTGTGCAGCAGCCGTAGCGCATCAAAAGCCTTTGATCGAAGGGCAACTGGATCTCCCGGTTGCGCAGGGCGAAACCGGGAGCGCCTCTTAGTCGGCGCTAGATCCGATGACAGCCTTGCAGACAATTTCAATCAGCTGTGAACGTTGAGCCAACCTGGATACACCAATGATATTGCTCGCGCATTGGGGCCGCTCAGTGCGATATGCGGCTTTGCGCACATCACCTACCACGGCGAATGCCGCGTCCATATCCAATACGTAGAGCGTTTCTTCTACAACATCATCAAGGGTTGCTCCGTACAGCGCGAGCAACTTGGCGATGTTGTCGTAGGAGGCGCGCATCTGCTCTCCTATCGACGAGAAATCGCTGGGTTTGCCCTCGCTGTTCAAAGGTGCGGGAGCAACCAGGTTACCCTCCTCATCGTGGTTGAACTGACCCGAGATATAGATCACGTTTCCGACTTTTCTGGCCTGGGGATAGCCGTAGCCCTCCTCCCATGAGACTCCCCAGTAAGCGGTGTTTTTGCCGTGCGGTTGTGAAGCAGCCATTGCGTTCTCCTTGCAGATGACGAATCGAATGATGTCGATCGAGTTGTCGGGAAGCAAAGGCTAGCACCGGAAACACTATTGAAAATGCGCAATTTTGCGTCTCCAGCAGCGCAAAATTGCGCCCCCATCACGACGCGCCTTCCGTTAAATTTTTCCCATCGACTGACCGCTGGATTGAGCTGATCAACCGGCTACGGGGAAAAAGGAATCAGGATGAAACAGGAAACATGCGCGCCCTCACTTAAGGATTTGGCTAAACAAACCGGACACCTGAAGCCTTGGCAGATCCAGCGCGCCAAGCAGTTGATGCTCGATAACCTGGACGCAGATATTTCAGTAGCAGCTATCGCACAGGCGTGTGCGCTATCGCGTAGCCATTTCACCCGTCAGTTTAAAAAAAGCACTCTCGTCTCACCCAAAGAATGGATGCGAGAGCAGCGGATTTTGCGGGGCAAACAGCTGCTTAAGACGTCGAGATTGTTGCTTGCGGACATTGCACTGGAGTGTGGCTTCTCTGACCAGTCTCACTTCTGTCGAACATTCGTGCGAACCGAAGGTGTGACTCCTAGGGCTTGGAAACAGAACAATCAATCGCCTGCGCTATGATTTGATGAACTTGATAGAGGGCTAGTGGTGTCTGCAGGTCTAACGCAAAGGAGGTGACGTATGTGGTTCGGGATCACGAGCAGCATTCATGATTCAACCTTGCGCTACTCAGCGTTGCAGCAACTGCGGGAGTAGGCGCTTGCGCGAAGAAGCGACTGCAGCACAGCTGGACTGGCGGCTGGCGTACTGTTAGATCGGTGGATGGGATGGGTGGCTGCGTTGACATCGGGTGCATCTGTCAGACGCCCCCGTTAAATGGATGTAAATGGTTGTGTAATTGGGTTTGAGATGCTGGAGCTCGTTTAGATCAATACCTCAATGGAAGAGGTGCGCCTTAGCTTGCCGGTTAACTGCTCTCGCCTGGGGAGAATTTGTTTCCCAGGGCAGGCTCAAGGGATAATGGGATAGGCGAGTTTGCCGGCGATTAGCCTTTACTCCGCAACGCGTTCAATCGGGAAATGGGATGCGGTAATCCCACCAGCGGGACGTGGGCGCTTTCAGTCGTCTCCCCAGGGATCGAATTTATCCCCATACCTCGCGTGTAAAGCACGATTGCGTTCGATCCTCCAGATCCATGGATCGTAGTCCTCGGGTAATGCGGCCAGTTTGTCGCTGATGATCATTTGCACCGCTTCGTCACGCAGCAATCTCCTGGTCAGCTCGCGGTATTGGCCACGCGTGACCACACCATAAGTGGCGTGATTGTCTTTTACATAGAGATCGGTCATTCCTACCCGCATATGGCCGTAGCTTTCTACGTCTTCAGGGTAGATGTCCTCTAGGCTGAGGTGACCCATATCGAACTCCAGGTTTCACAGCCGCCCTCGAAAGCCTGCGCCATCATTAAAATCGTTCCTTCGCGACAGCGCCTACGTAAGCCAGCCAACAGCAGGCCATTAAATGTGCGCATGATAACCTCGGTACAGATATCACTGTTCCGAGAACCCGCTTTGAACACACCTGACGCACGTGCCGATTTCAACACTTTGATCAACGCCCCAAAGTTTTCGGACGACCCAGTCGGACAGCACCAGAAGAAACGGTGGCGACTGCTGGCTGAAGACATTTACCAAAGCACCACGATAGAGGCACTGCTCGAAGCAAGAGGCAAAGCGGAAGGCTATATCCATGGTCTTGTAGATGCTGGGCACCTCTCGACCAAGGACTACGAGCGTGATTACCTCATTCTGTGCATCGCTCAAAGGCGGCGTGAATTCCTGCGCAAATTGCTGAACGAATACGGGTACTGAAGTAATAAACTCATGCCCTAGCAGCAATTCCAAAGCGTTTCGGGGAGTGTTTTCACTTTCCCATCATGGCTCTCAACTTGAGCCGTAACTCCTCTTGGGTCGGCAATGAGCTAAGGCCCAAGTCAGGATCAGTGCGAATCAACCTTCGATCGTGATCTGGCCAACTTTCATAAGGATCATCATCCAGGGCGAGCCAATTCGTCAGGCCTGCCCTGGTTACTGCAGTATGGATCTGCTGATAGCGGCTGTGCATGTCATAGCCCTCAAAAGGCGCCTTGGGCATTCTTGAATGCCATGTACTGCTCACGGTGAGAGCCTGCAACTCTGGCGGTAAGGCAGCGCGTGCACGGCGGTAACCGAGGATGCGCACCCAGCTTGTCGATAAGCTGAGTCTGACTTGAGGAAATTCCTTGAGTATCGCTACTAGTATTCCGGCATGCATCATGAGTTGCCCAGCTGCACGCAATTCCAAACCACTCCGGGTACGGTATACGTCGTCCGGGTGCAGCACCCCATCAAAATCGAGAAATAGAACTCGATCATTCGGCGTCAGCCGGCTGGTTGTCGGGCAGTTCGAATCAAGCACGGTGAAGAACTCTCAAAGCCGGCCTTCCTGGAAGTTAGCTGCTTACCGTGGAGAGCACTGCCGAATGCTCGTAATCAACTCCGCCAGTAGCTCATCAAGACTGACCAGGCCATCCGCATATCGCTGCATCTCAGCAAGGTGCGCAGAGGAATGCCTCATACCTTCGAGTGCCTGACAACCAAGAACCTCAGCCACTGCTTTGCGACGCCGTTCGCGCTCGAGATCATCGATTTGCATGTGACACCTCCCCTTCGCATAGAAGGCCTCCACCAAAGGGGAAGCCTGGCTGTGAAGCACTTATTTGAATGCCTTGCTGAAGCGTTGAGACAGCGATGCAGCGTCAATCGCAGCCCAACTCTCCGGATCATTGCTCATCCTGATCCAATTGACCGCAATCCCCACCATGACCAACCCTGCCAAGATCCCCTCCCAGAACGCCCAAACGAAGGTAGTCCGAACTAGGTAGTCAGGGTCAACGCTTCCGGAGACTAAATGAATCGGATAGGGAGAAAGGAAGCACCCTGCAATGAACGCCAAGATCATCAAGGGTACTGAGTAGACCATCAACATCACCGGCACCTTGATCTGGTACTGCCTCGCTGCTACCAGCTTGCCGTTCTCGCCCTTCATGGCGTAGATGGTGGCTGTGTTTGCAGTCTTGTCTTTTTTCTTCGTGAAGATGCCGTACAGGGTCACCCGCTCCCCCGCCTCAATCTCTTCGAAGATCATTCCGGGCAGTAATACGTTCGGCAACACCTGCCCATCGATAACGATGCGCGCGGTCATCACCCCCTGCTCAGTAGCAATGACTCGTGGCTTCTCGATCACTCCAGTGACCTGCCGACAATCAAATCGAATCAAAACGGTGCTCCTGCAATTTTTAAAGTCGTGGCTAATCGCACTGCCTGAATGGCAGTGAGGGTGAAAGTGTTGGGTCAGTTACGCTCGAAACGAGAAAACGGTACTCAGCGCTGCTGGCTTCCTTACACCATCACCAAGCAATAGGTAGACGGTGCTTTTGGTTTCAAACATGTACGGGTTGTCATGCGAAATTCCGAAATTGGTGCGCACCCAGTGGCCGGGAGCAAAACGTCGACGGCTGTCCTCGACGACCTCATGGGCATAAACAGCTTTTGGTAGCAGCCCCATTGATGCGAGACGATCTTGCTCCGCCTGTGTGAGTTGAAGATCAGCGATGATCCATTGCTTCACTAGGCAGAATGGTTTTCCGGGGAAAGCTTGCGCAGCGAGGTTACTCAACTCGTCTTGAGTGCCATGCCAACCAAGAGCCTTTTCACCTGAGCCGTAAAGAAACTGACTGACTTCTTCTAGTGTTGTCGCCATGGGGTCTCCAGAACTCGGCCCATTAATCCGTTGCGCTCTCGAAGAGCTGACCAGCTTTAGTGATGAACTCGTATACCGGGCTTCTCTCAGTTCCTGGTTTTATCCGTATCCCCCCGTGTCAGCCTACCTGTCACCTCTGTTGATTGACTCAACCATTCATGGGG